>CAIPJU010000286.1 GCA_903865465.1 uncultured Bacteroidota bacterium | reverse complement strand
GCTCCACCTCTGACCAATGATTTCTTAAAACACCGGCCACTTCAAAAGCCGTCTGCATGGCTACTTCTTCGCGGGATAAAGTGTTTCCAGAGGGCTAAAAGGCTGCCTGTTGCGGCATTGTATCACATGCAGATAAATCATGGTGGTTTCTATGCGGGTATGCCCCAGCAGTTCTTTTACAGTCTGAATATCCAACCCGTCTTCCAGCAGATGTGAGGCGAAAGTATGCCTTAATGTGTGGACGCTCATTTCTTTTAAAATGCCTGCCTCTTTCTTTGCCTGCTTTACTACGAATTGCACTCCCCGCTGCGAATAGCGCGCATCTAAAAAGCCACCCGGCAATCCATCAGATTTCCCATTAAACAAAAATTCAACGGGCTGTTCGGCTTTTATATATGTTTTTAGCCCACGGATCAGCATATCGCATAATGGCACATACCTGTCTTTATTTCCTTTGCCCTGCCTTACAAGCAGCATCTTGCGGTCGAAATCCAAATCGGCAAGACGTATGTTTCTCACTTCACCGCAACGCACACCGCAACCGTATAATACTCCCAAAAGAATCCGGTGTTTGAGAAGTTTGGGTGCTTTCAACAATTTTCTTACTTCTTCTTTGCTCAATACAACAGGCAACTTCTTCTCATGCTTGATGCTTGGAAGCTCAATCCGCATATCGTCAAGTCCGCGCATTTTAAACACAAAACGCAGTCCGTAAACAGTGTGTTTGAAGTAAGAATCGGACGGAGTATTATGTTTCTGTTGCAAATAATACAGGTAATCATCAATCTGATCCGATTCCAATTCTGTAGGCAGGCAGTTGAAATAAAGTGCCATTGCTGCCAAATGGACACCATAATTCTTAAATGTACTTTTGCTTCTTCCTGTAATGGAAATCTTTTTTTCGAACTCTTTATAAAGTTCCGAAAATCCTTCTATCTTTGTACAGGCAGTTTCTACGAGTGTCTGTGTGTTGTCTTTTTTTTCATAAATTTGTTTTTTAAAGTTAGGCTACAAATTTAAAAAAAAAGCATCACAGCCTCGTAAAAACTACCTATAGGTTTCGTGCAACAGCCGCTTTTCCACCAGCTCGAAGCATCTTAGATATGCGCACTAAAAACAAAAGTTCGGTAGAACCACTATCGATTCTTAAGTCTGGATTAATATCTCCTTTATCGAGCTTACCAGTGAAAGGAGGGTTCGCCATCACAATATCATAGATGGCTTCTTCATTATATGATTTGCTTAAAGTGTCTTTGTAATCAATACTTGGATTATTAATGCCATGCATCATGAGGTTCATTAAGCCCAAACGAACCATAGTTATATCAATATCAAAACCAACTAAACTTTCGTCCAATATCTTTTTATTTTTTGGGTCTAAGACTGAAGACACAATTCCACTTTCAAATCCATCTTCATCAATGGTAAGTTTGCTTGTTTCGGTCTTTCTTACCAGATCTGTCAAAATGTATTGATAAGCCCCTAAAAGGAAACCACCGGTACCGCAAGCTGGGTCTGCAATGCGGTTGCCCAATTTGGGTTCTATAATCTCAGCCATTAATTTGATAATGTGTCTAGGGGTACGGAATTGCCCCATTTTGCCAGCTGTCGCAATTTCACTAAGAAGCATTTCATACACATCTCCTTGAATATCTTGAAGAGTTTGTTTACCATCTTCTGCATCCTTTTCAAT
>CAIPJU010000285.1 GCA_903865465.1 uncultured Bacteroidota bacterium | reverse complement strand
GTAAAAAGGCAATGTAAATTGCCTTTTTTCATACCATATTAATATTTGGTAGTTTCAACCATATAAATCAATTATATAATGTTCAACGTAAAAGAAAAAATCATCGATCTCGGCGACGGGAGAACGATTGTACTGGAAACAGGCAGGATGGCCAGACAGGCTGACGGTTCTGTGCTGCTTAAAATGGGAAAAACTATGTTGCTGGCTACTGTTGTGTCAGCGCAGGAGGCAAAGGAAGATACTGATTTTATGCCTCTTTCGGTAGAATATAAAGAGAAATATGCCTCATCAGGACGATTCCCCGGAGGTTTTATGAAAAGGGAAGCAAGACCTTCAGACTATGAAGTACTGGTTTCACGTCTTGTTGACAGAGCTCTCAGACCTCTGTTTCCTGATGACTATCATGCCGAAACTTTTGTTACTATTAATCTTATCTCAGCCGATCTGGAAATAATTCCGGATGCGCTTGCAGGTCTGGCCGCTTCAGCTGCCCTGGCAGTTTCAAATATTCCATTCAACGGACCAATTTCAGAAGTTCGTGTTGCAAGAGTAAATAAAAAACTTGTAATTAATCCTACGGCTAGTCAGCTCAAGGATGCCGATATCGATCTGATGGTAGGAGCCACCATTGACAATATTATGATGGTTGAGGGTGAGATGAAAGAAGTATCTGAGGAGGAGATGCTCGAAGCTCTTGCTGTTGCCCATGAAGCAATAAAAATTCAGTGCAAGGCACAGATCGAGTTTGCAGCAGAGGTTGGTTCAACAGTAAAAAGGACTTACTCTCACGAGAATAACGACGAAGATCTCAGAAAAAAAGTTTGGGCCGAGACCTATAACAAAAGCTATCAGGCTGCAAAATCATGTACTGCTGACAAGCATAAGAGAAGTGAATCATTCACCGCTATCATGGCAGAATTCATTTCACAATATACTGTAGAAAATCCTGTAAATACTTCCCTTGCAAAGAGATATTACCACGATGTAATGAAGGAGGCGTCAAGGCGTCTCGTTCTTGATGACAATGTACGTCTCGACGGAAGAAAACCAGATGAGATCAGACCTATCGTATGTGAGATCGACCCGCTTCCTGCAACTCATGGTTCAGCACTCTTCACAAGAGGAGAAACGCAGTCGCTTACAACAGTGACTCTTGGAACCAAACTCGATGAGAAGATCATTGATGATGTTCTGAACAAGGGAACTGAAAAATTCACACTTCATTACAACTTTCCTCCTTTTGCAACAGGTGAAGCTAAATCAGCTCGCGGTTTGAGCAGGAGGGAGATAGGCCATGGAAATCTTGCCCACAGGGCTCTTAAAAACATGATGCCTTCTGATAATGAGAATCCTTATGCTATCAGGGTAGTTTCTGATATTCTTGAATCGAATGGCTCATCATCGATGGCAACTGTTTGCGCAGGTACCCTTGCCCTGATGGATGCGGGTATCAAGCTTAAGAAACCGGTTTCAGGTATAGCAATGGGGCTGATAACTGACAAAAATTCATCTAAATATGCTGTCCTCTCCGATATTCTCGGCGATGAAGATCACCTCGGTGATATGGACTTCAAGGTAACCGGAACACGCGACGGTATCACTGCTACCCAGATGGATATTAAGGTTGACGGACTTTCGGTTGAAATACTTACCAAGGCCCTGAACCAGGCAAAAGCAGGAAGGATGCATATCCTCGACATCATGACTGCGGTTATTTCCGAACCTCGTCCTGAACTTAAACCTCATGCTCCAAGAATAGAGATGCTCTCCATCCCGAAAGAGATGATTGGAGCTCTGATTGGTCCTGGTGGAAAAGTTATCCAGGAGATTCAGAGAGTTACAGGAGCCACTATTATTGTTGAAGAGATTGATGGCAGAGGCGATGTTAACATCTTTGGCGAGAATGCTGCAATAATTACTGCTGCCCTCGACTGGGTAAGAAAGATAGTCGCAGTTCCTGAAGTAGGCCAGATTTATAAAGGCAAGGTAAAGACAATAGTTCAGTTCGGGGCCTTTGTTGAAATACTTCCTAATAAGGATGGACTCCTTCATATTTCTGAAATTGAATGGAGAAAAATCGGCAAGGTAGAAGATGTCCTGAAAGAAGGACAGGAGGTAGAAGTTAAAATAATCGAGATAGATTCTAAAACAGGAAAGATTAAACTTTCAAGAAAAGAATTGCTTGAGCGTCCTCCTCAACAGGAAGGTGAAAGACGACATCATGACCAGCATCATGAAGGCGATCACCACCATCATGATCCACACAAAAAAGAATAATCAGAATCCCGCGCAAGCGGGATTTTTTATTGATTTATCGGTAACGATATTTATATTTGACCTTCTAAAACGGTCTAATATTTTGAGGATGAAAATCAGCTATAACTATGTTGTAATTGAGGGAAATATCGGTGCCGGCAAAACCACGCTGGCGGGGAAAATAGCCGATCAGTTCAATGCACGGCTTATCCTTGAACACTTCATCGATAACCCTTTTCTTCCTAAATTTTATAATGATCCTGATAAATATTCATTCCCTCTTGAACTATCTTTTCTTGCCAGCCGATACAAACAGCTTAAAGATGAGCTCGTTCCACAAGATCTCTTCAAGGCATTCACTGTGGCCGATTACTACTTCATGAAATCCCTTATTTTTGCCGCTTCAACTCTCAGCGGGGATGAATATAACCTCTACCGGCAGATCTTCTACATAATCTATGGATCGCTTCCACGTCCGGATATATATGTATATCTTCATATGGCACCCGAAAAATTATTGCTTAACATTGAAAAAAGGGGTAGAGAATTCGAAAAAACCATAACTGTCGGATATTTGAATAAGATTCAGGATAGTTATTTCACATTTTTTAGACAAAACATCGAAAACAGGTACCTGATAATAGATATTAACAACCTTGATTTTGTAGAGGATAAAAATCATTATACCAAAATTATAGATACTATTTTTTATAACCGTTATCCTGTAGG
>CAIPJU010000284.1 GCA_903865465.1 uncultured Bacteroidota bacterium | reverse complement strand
GTCAGGATCGATTCTGCGATCTGCAAAAAAGGTCTCTTTACCTTCAAGGGAGGAAAAGTCGATTTCCCACAACTTGTTCAACTGGTGGCTGGGAACAGCAACAAAAGAACAGCTTTCTATCTTGAAAATTCTGATATTACAATTTCAGGTAATGTTGATTCATTGTATAATGCAAAATTTACAGGATCGAAAACTCAGGAAGAATATAATTCATTTATTGAGTTAAATAAACCTCTTTCAGACGATTACAATAAGACTTATACTGAATACCAGGCCGCCAGCCAGGCCGGCAATGCTGCAAAAGTTGCAGAACTTGAAAAGAAGGCAGATTCCATTCAGAATGCCATGACATCGCTGCAGAAGAAATTTGTGAAAGAACATCCTTCATCCTATACTTCACCATCCATCCTCGTAAGCCTGAGCTACGATATGGACCCCGATGAGATTTCATCTGCTGTAAGCGCAATGGATACTGCTATTGCCAGGCTTCCGCAGATTAAGTCACTCATGGAAAGAGTTGTGGTCATGAAGTCTGTCGCAGTAGGGAAAAAAGCTCCCGATTTCACTCTTAGTGATCCGGATGATAAACCTGTTTCACTCTATTCAAAGCTAGGTTCAAAGCTTCTGCTGGTTGACTTCTGGGCTTCATGGTGCGGACCCTGCCGTCACGAAAATCCTAATGTTGTAAAAGTTTATAGCGAATTCAATAAGAAAGGATTCAATATCTTCAGTGTTTCACTCGACAAGAAGAAAGAAGACTGGGTAAAGGCAATAGCTGACGATAAACTGACCTGGACTCACGTTTCAGACCTCCAGTACTGGAGCAGTGCCGCAGCAAAACTTTATGCTGTTAATTCAATTCCTGCTAACTTCCTCCTCGACGAGACAGGAACTATTATCGGCAAAAACCTAAGGGGTGATGATCTTTACAAAAAAGTAAAAGAGTTACTTGAGGCTAAGAAATAATTCTGTTCTTTAAATAGAAAAAAAGAAGTCCGCAAAGATCTGAAAAGATTTTACGGACTTCTTTTTTTTTTACAGACGTACAAAAGAATTCCAGGGTAGCGTCTGAAAGTTTATTTTATTCTTCATTATTAATCTCTTCGAGTATAAACCCTGTTCCCCTGACAGTACGGATATCTATAGCAGTATCCTCCGAAATATATTTCCTCAAACGGCTTATGAATACATCCATGCTGCGACCAAGGAAATAATCATCTTCTCCCCAAATCTCTGTGAGAATATCCTCCCGGGCCAGTACATTGTTCTTATTGATAATGAAATACTTAAGGAGTTGGGCCTCTTTAAGGGTAAGTTTCTCTCTTACTTTCCCGCTAAAGAGTTCGAGTGAGTTGAATTTCAATACGGTATTTGATATTTTATATTCATCGTTTGCCGATGTGTAGGCTCTCTTCAGAATATTATTTATCCGAAGTATGAGGACCTCCGGATCAAAAGGTTTGGTTATATAATCGTCAGCTCCTATTTTCAGGCCTCTCACAATGTCCTCCTTAAGACTCTTTGCCGTGAGGAAAATAACAGGCATTTCAGAATCTGCCTCTTTGACTTTCTCGGCAAGTGTAAATCCGTCCATTTCGGGCATCATCACATCAAACACGCAGATGTCGGGTTTCTCCTTGCTGAATAATTCCCAGGCTTCTTTCCCGTCGCGCCCAAGGGTAACGTCAAAACCGCTTATAGATATGTATTGGGTTAGAATATTCCCGAAATCCCTGTCATCTTCTGCAATCAAAACTTTCATGTCCTGCGAGATTAAATTCTGGTTTTGTAAGAGTAAATATACAAATCTATTCCGACTTTCTTATTTCAGATAATGATGATATTCCGTTTTCATTAAAGGCTTCAATTGCAAAATAGTAAGGAATCTGTCTGTCCATCGATTTTAACCAGTATTCTGATGATCCGTAAACCATAATACAATTATATAATTTATCTGGTGCTGTTCCCATATAAATATTATATCCCGTTGCATCGGTGGCCGCCGTCCATTTTATCCAGGCGCTTCGTTTGTCCGTTTCGGTGCGAAGTATGGTTAATGCCTTAACGGGCTGTGGCTTTGATCCATGGCCATTGCCGAAAACCCTTATTCCGCTGATTGCAAATTTGCCGTCAGGAACATGAATATTTTCCAGCTTAATATACCGACTCTCTATGGGATTTTCGAGTTCTATGTAATCGTGAGGTATGTCGGTGATGTTTTTGCTTTTATCAGCAAGCATCTGCCATTTCTTACCGTCAATGGAACTCCAGAGCCTGTATTTATGACAGATACTGGTTTGTTTTCCCATTAATTGGGCATCCTGATCGGCATAGTTTAGCTGGATAGCTCTTACTGTTGAAATCTCGCCAAGGTCGGATGCTATCCATTCACCAGGATTCGCTGATATTGCTGACCAGTAGGTTTTTATGTTTTCATCGACTGCATTATTTGCAGGGCAGCCAGCCAGTGAAGAGGAAACAGTAACGGGTTTATTGTAATTTAGAAGCATCCATCCCGTGAACGCTCCTTTGCTGTGGTCTTCTTTTTTATCGGGAAGATAGAGAGGATAATCGCCAAAGGCGGTACTGCAGTACATATTATCGTCCTTGTCGAATCCGGCAGGCCAGATACCGAGACGTCTTTCAAAACTGTTCTTTACCGAGATAGATATTGTGCTTATATGCCAGTAATTGTCCCATTTGTCCTGGAAGGTTGCACCATGACCGGCTCCCCTGGCAAAGCCTCCGGGCTTCCACGAGAGGGGCATCGACTGATGGCGGAAACCATCAAGCGGCTGGTCCGATACTGCAACTCCATCGGCGTAACCGCTGAATTCCGTACCCGGAGCCCCGTACTGAAGGTAATATTTGCCATTATGTTTTGTCATCCAGGCCCCCTCGATGAATGGTTTAAGAAAGGTATTATCGGAATATTCCCCGAACCTCTGCCATCCGAAACGTTCATCATTAAGAAGCAAAAGTTCTTTCCGTGTTCCGACCGGTTTGAAGCTCTTCCTGTTGATTTCCACTCCATAAATAGGATAGCTGTTACTGCTTCCGTTGTACATATAGAGTTTCCCGTTATCGTCGACAAAGAAGTCGGGATCCCATCCACCTATTTCGAGCTCAGGTAATGCCTCCTTCCATTCATTGGCTTTGGGATTGGTGCTCATCCAAATGGGAAAATTACTGGAATAGGTTGAACCAAAAACCAACAGGGTATCTCCCTGAACCCATACTGCCGGGGCGCACAGGTCATCATAGACCTTATGCCATGGTTTAAGAAATGATCGCGAAACAAAATTCCAGTGATTCATATCGGAACTCCACCAGTAGCCCCACTGATTTGTGGAAAAGAGGTAATAATCACCCTTATACATCGTTATCACCGGATCGGCGGTGGCCCTGTGTTTCCCTGCTTCGGTGAAATTCGGAATGGGACAATAGGCGTAGTCGAGGTTCAGCGGGTTGCAAAATGTTTTCTGGGCTGAAGTTTCAGAAGAGAAGATCAACAGCGCCGGTAAAAAGAAAAACAAGAAAACTCCTTTCATATATCTATTCATGTATTGGGTAAGGTTATTGTAAAAGTACTGCCTTTGCCTGGTTTGCTTGAAACGATGACATCTCCGCCATGGGCCTCTGCTATTTTCTTAACATAATATAAGCCCAGCCCGAGACCTTTATATTTATGAATATTTCCGGTTGAAGCCCGGTAGAATTTGTCGAATATGTGTTTCTGATCGTTCTTGCCAATGCCAATTCCGTTATCAGCCACCCTGATACAGATGCCTTCATCTGTTGTAAATCCCTCAATATCAATAACAGGTTCTTTATCAGAATATTTAACTGCATTCGAGAGAAGGTTATTAATAAGGGTTGTGAAGTATACAGTATCGAGATCGACCTGTGCCCCGTTAAAGTTATATTTCTGCATAATAGTGGAGCCGTGTCCTCCTCCCGATTTGAAGGATTCAACAATATCATTCAGGAATTCCCCTATATCGACTGTTTTCTTATCGAGCTCGAACTGTGTCCTTTCCCACATACTTATCTCGAGGATCATGTTAATAAGCTGATTAAGATGAACACTCTGTTTCCCAATCATTTTGGCTGTTTCAAGGATCTTTTGCTCATTCGACCTTACCTGAGGCATCTCGAGAGTTTTTCCTGCCACAGTTATTGTCGACAGTGGCGTTTTTAATTCATGGGTCATATTGTTGATGAAATCGGTCTTCAGGTTTGAAAGCCTCCTCTCTTCCATAAGGTTCTTGTAGGCTACCATGAATATTATGACAACTACAATTATGCTGAATGCACTCAGTCCCAGGTAAACAAAAACTTCACGGAGTACCTGCTTTCGTTTGTCGGAGAAATCAATATAATATTCAAAGAAGAATCTGGAATTATTGTCCTCCATCTTGAAAACACTAACAAGGATTTTCCCCTTTGAAATCTCCGGTGGTCCTGTCCTTTGTTGTCTGTTTTGAATCCTGTTTGTGAATGCTTCATTCTTATATACAGGGATTGTATCCTTGTTAATCATCTCGAGATATAGTACTGAAACAGAGAAATTCAGATTTCGGTCAAGCCCTCTCCTGGCAAATGCTGTGGCCAGAAGATCAGATAGATCCTGCTCGTGTGTCACAACGCCTTTAAAATATTCGTATATCTCCTTCTTTTTAGCCTTGAGAGCTTCAGGATCTTTAATTGCAAACAGCTCCCTGCATTGTTGTTCCGACTTTTTTCTCAGAAGCATTCTCACAGTATCAAAGCCGTCGGTACCGTATTGCCTCCTGATAAAGCCTAGCGCTTCCTGAGACCTTAACTGGTATCGTAGTGAGAATAATTCGTCCTTCTGACTCCAGATACCTTTTACAATCAATGCCTGTATTGTTATAAGTATTATTATGGATGCTGTACCAGCCAGCAGAACGGTATTTTTCTTTTTCATCTCCCTTAAATTAGCATATCAAAAATATTCATTTTAATCTTATAAAGTGTTGTTTTTGCGACATTAACCCTGCATTAACCCTGTATTAACAAAATATAGGATTATCGGGTTATATCTTTACATTGTCTAACCAAAAAGAAGGAGCCATGAAGAAGAGTGCAGTAATAATGATTATGATTTTCCTGATAACGGCAGCCATATCGGTCCCGAAAACAAATGCTCAGGATAAGTCAAAAGAGGATCAGGCCAAGGAGCTTAAGATACTCAAAGATATTGAACAACAGAAAAAAGAACTTGCAGACCAGAAAAAGGCAAAACATGAAGCTGAAGCTGATGACAAGTACCAGGAGTCTGAAAACAGCGCTGATTCGACAGATTATCAGGTTGATGCTGATAAATGGAAAAGGGCAGGCGAAGATTACGCAAGGCAGTTCAATAAGGCAATGGCAAACTTTAACCCAAGGGCCCGCAGGAATTTCAACTTTAAGGAGCCGTTTGTCATGACTCCTGATATGGCAATGAATTTCGACGATCACGATTCTGAAAGCACAACATGGGATTACTCGAGGTCTCTTAAAGAGAACAGTTTTTCGCGGGATTTTAGCTTCGACGTTGAAAAAAGTGCCAAGACAGTAGTAATGACTATAATGGGGGACTGCAAAGAGGGAGATGTCAGGATAAAAATCAAGATGCCAAACGGAAAAAGCTATTCCGATGTGGTAATAGACGAAGCAGGTAATCTTAACTGGAGGAAATCGTTTACAATTAACGATGACGAAAACCAGGACAAGACCGGCGAATGGAAATTCTCAATAATATCAGAAAAGGCAACAGGATTTTTCAAAATATCACTTCAGACATATTAGGAGGCTTTTAATCAGATTGGGCGGACGCAGTTCCGCCCTTTATGCTTTCTACCCTTATTGTGAATTTACTCCCTCCCTTTACGACCCATTTGAGGTCTACCCGTTCATAACCTGAGAGGTTACTGATCTCCATCCTCGATGGGTTTTTCTTTTGCTCTTCATTGACATTCATGTCCTTGTCCCTGACAATCATACCGGCAAGCACCTTTCCTCCCTCAAGGAAAACATAATCGGGAGGATCGATCCTGTACTGAAGATTTCCAGAAGAGTGGGTTGGAATCATCCGGGTATTTTCAATAGTAGCGGTGACCTCGCTGAGTCCTCCCTGAAGCTTCCTGACTTTAACATCAGTCACCTGCAATTTGGGTGTTTGCCATGCATTATAAATACAGAAAGCCGCATTACGGTGGGCATCAGTTTCAAGCATAAATCCTGGATGAAGTCTGCCGAAGTTCTTACTGAACCCGCCAATCTCAATCTCTCCGTAAACAGGGTGCTGATATTTCTGCCAGGGGATGAAAGAATCTTCGAAGAGGAGAAGCTTTTCAAATTCGTATTCGGCGGCATCATCAGTTTTTGTTGAATCGTAAAACATCAGGTAGGGAGTCCATAGTTCATTGGAATAGACAAAGCATCCCATTTCGCCATGCCACCAATCGAGTTCGCCCCCCCATACAGGGTACATATCCTTCCATACAGTTACCAGCTTGTATCCGGGCAGCATCAACTCGCCTTTTTTCCCTATAGTGTTAATTACTTCATCGTCTTCCCTGCTATAGACTTCTGCTCCGCCTCCCTGTACCGAGGGTCCCCTCAGAATCATTCCTGCTGAATTGTGAAATGTCTGTGCACCGGTGATATTCCTGTGTTTGAGTGTGAAGTCGCGAACTGCCTGGTTTTCAGGGAAAGAAAAAGGATATTTATCCGCTCCGTACTGTATATAATTTGGCTGCCAGTTAAGGCCCCAGTCGCGGTTACCATCGTATCCGCCAGGACCATCTTCGTTAACCAGGCCATCGCCATCATTGTCAATACCTTCATATCCGAGAAGTTCATATTCCCCCTTTTCACCTGGTTCCACATGAATCATCCTCCTTGGATCTTTCGGGTCAGTTTTATAATCGCCATTCGGACTTTTTCTCCGCATCTGGCTTATATTCTTATCGTGGTTAAGGTCATCATATCCATCTTCATCGTAAAGCCCGTCGCGGTCGTTGTCGCGGGGAACCAGTCCGGAACGAGGTGGCACGCCTACTGCTGTGAAATATTCCCGTGCATCGGGATTAATGGTGGGGGCAATATAGAAAGTCTTGTCCTTCAGGAGCTGTTTTATAAATTCATTGTCGTTATACATTTCACAAAGATACCAGGCAGTGTAGAGAGCCATCTCAGTTCCCTGAAGTTCAATGGAATGAATATTCCCGTCAATCCAGTAACCCGGCTTCTTGTCGGGCTGTGAGACTTTCTTGTCGGTAATTGTAAGTACCACAATATCACGGCCCTGGTATGATTTCCCAGCTGACTCCATAGTCACAAGGCCGGGGTAAGCGGCAGCAAGCTTTGTACACAGGTCAACAAGCCCTGCGTAAGTATAGTACCTGTTCCACGATGCCTGAACCTTTGGGTTGGACGGTGAGCCTGAAGCCCTGAAGAAGAACTCTTCATTCTGGGCAGCTGTATTTTGAAAAAGCAGTACCGAAATAAGGGAAGAGAAAAATATGAGTTTATATAAATTCTTAATCATGATCAGTCTTTATTTTCCGATAAATACTATTTTTTACCTTAAGCTTATATTGTCCGATATAATACCTGTATTTACTGCCCCTGCAGTTACTTTTACCGTTCCTTTGCCCAATATCAACCAGCTGAATTCGGCTGACTGGCCACCTTCAAGACGTTTTATTCGCTCGACTTTCAGTCCACTGATTATACTCTGACCCTGTTGCAGCTCGAGTGATATCCGCATAATCCTGGTAAACATATTATCATCACCTATTTCAGCACAGGTTGCAAATATTCCTTTATTGTGAACATGAAGTGTAATCCTGAAGAGATTCTCTCCTGCATTTTCGGTTTTCATATCCAGGAATTCAAGTTCGGGATGCATAGATGCAATTGCAGTAATAAACTTATAATTGTTTTTGACAATATCACCAAGAGTATCGGCAGGAGGAGTGTTCATTACAAATGGTTTGATGCCTCCGACTTCAGTTTTCTTGTCGGCAAAGTCAGGGTCTTTGATTTCAGCCCAGGGAACAAAAACATCATTCATCTTTTTACTATCAGCGTATTTCAGGAAGGCAGCTTCCGGACTTTTGCCCTTTTCGGCAGTTATCCACCATGCCGGAGTGCTGAAACTATACCTGCCGTAATGAAAATAGGCCCAATCCATAAAATTACCTCTTGTAGTTCTGGAAACAGGAGCCCCTTTAGCGCCCGTGATTTCGTGATATCTGTCTGAAACCATCTTGTTTATTGTTTCATCGCTTTTGAGGATGCTTGTTATAATTCCATCTGCCTCTGACATTGCCGGCCTGCGATACTGTCCCCTCCTTGTTTGCGGCCGGGGTTGACTCGCCGGGCCCTCAGCCGATTTTAAAGGCTGTCCGAGGTTATCCTGAGGACCGAAACTGAATACTGTATAAATATTGAACCTGTCAAACAGAAAATCGGCTACTGCTTTTGTTTCCGGCTCCGACACAGGATAGAGTCCGGAATTCAGGCCAAATGATTCGTAGTTGAATGTAAAATTGCGGTTAAAATTAACACCCCCTTCACCATCTTCATTGTATTTGCCATCCTTATCGTTGTCGATACCTTCGGAGAAAACCAGATATTTCCCTTTTTCTCCTTTCGATAAATCGGCAGGAACCATAATCCTGGCATCCTCATTGCTCTCAACAAAAGAACCTGTGGGATCGGTTACGCGGATAAGGGTAATATAACCATCATTATTAAGATCTTCGAATGGATCTTCATCACTGACGAAGTCTCTGTCGTCATCTGTTGATCTGCAGTTGACGTTCCTTTCATATTTCAGTTTTGAAAAGAATTGTTCTGTGGCGTCGGGACTGACATTAGGGAGAATATAAAAAGTAACTTTGTCGAGAAGGCTTTTTATATCAGGCGAATCAGATTCCTTAAGCAAAGCTGCAGCAAAACCCGAGGCTATTTCCACCCCAAGCAGATAGTTTCCCTCCACACCACCGACCACGGCAATACCGGGTTTGTTGTTTTTGTCGCCTGTACCGATTGTAATCTCCAGAATTTCTTTTCCTCCGGCCGTTTTTGTCAGTGAATTGACCGTACAGACAGAGGGATACTCCTTTTCCAGTTTATAAATATTTTGCGACATCGAACTGTAATTGCTGTACAGATTCTGCGAATTAAGCTGTAAATTACAGATAATGAGCATATAAAAAAATACAGGGTATCGTAAAGCTATTTTCATTATTTGCAGTGAGTATTAAGACGGATTAATATTCAAATGATTTTTATTATTCAATTATACGCCCTTATGAAAGTATGGCGGAAGGTCCTATCATCTCTTATGAGGTCTGGAAGGAGTCTTTTTTGAATGGGCTACTTCACAGTTGTTAAAACGGGGGTCCCAGTTTATGTTCCTGAAGAATTCACTGTTTTTTATATCGTAGAATCCCAGCAGATGCTTATTTGATAAAGTATAAATAAGTTCATCATTATCCCCGTAATATGGCTCCGAAATCGTCATAACTTCTTCAATTCCGACATTGATCTGATTGGAGATGGAGGCATAGATTTCGTATGTCGCTTTAGGGATGGCTAATACCACAGTGTAGGCTCCGTAGTCTTTTCTTTGCAAAAGAAAATAGCTTATTTCAACAGGTTCATTAGGATTGACACGGTCCGTTGACCTCGAGAGCTGAGTTTCGAAGACGAATCCTTCCTCCATAATTTTTTCAGCTACTGTCAACTCCTTGGTATTATGAAGAAAGAAAAAACAGTCTTTATAATCCCTTAATATTTCTGCAAGTGTTTCTCCTTTATTCCTCATCCCCGATGGGTGCTTTGTTTAATTGTATTTCAAAAGTAGCTTTTATTATTTTATTTTCAATACATAAAACCATTTGTTCTCATATATGTTATTTTTGCAGGCACCACTGAAATTTACCAATGAAAAGGATATTTGTTTATATTTCTTTTTTCTTTCTTATTTCATGCGGGAGAGAATCCACTGACAAAGGTAACCCTATCATCACTGTCAGCATTGCTCCTTACAAATACTTTATTGAAGCAATTGCGGGGAGCGATTTCCAGATCAATGTAATGGTTCCGGCAGGATCGAATCCTCATATTTATGAACCATATCCCGGACAAATCAGCAGGCTCAGGCGCTCTGTTGCTTATATCAGTAACGGTTATCTTGGCTTTGAGATGACATGGCTTGACAGATTCTATGAAACGAACAGCCATATGCAGAAGCTGTCGCTGGGAGACGGAATTGTTCCTTTGGCTTCAGAACATCATCGCGACGGGGAACATGTTGAGGGTGCAGATCCCCATTATTGGGTTTCACCAAAATGTGCACTGACAATGGCTGCATCGGTTAAAAATTTTCTTTGCAGGCTTAATCCTCCTCACAAAACTCTCTATGCATCCAATTATGACAGTCTGATTATTAAGATAAATGCATTGGACAAAAAAAGCGTAGCCCTTTTCTCTGAATTACAGGGGCGACGATTTGTGATTTACCATCCGAATCTGGGATACCTCGCACGCGATTATGGACTTCAGGAAGTTCCTGTTGAATTTGAGGGGAAAGAACCGTCACCATCGCGTATGAGAATGCTTATAGATCTGTTAAGGAATGAAGGAATTAAGACCATATTCGTTCAAAAGGAATATGACACGAAAAATGCCAGGGCTATAGCTTCTGAAACAGGTGCATCAATTAAAATAATAGACCCATTGTCGGCTGACTGGTTGATTTCCACTACAGATATTATCGAAGCTGTGCATCAGAGTTTAACCGAGAGTCAAAAAAGGTAAAGTGATGGATTTTCTCTTTGAAATGAATTCAATATCTGCAGCATACGGAACCAATATGGTTCTGCAGGATATTAATTTCAAAGTTACCGGGAATGATTTTGTCGGCGTTATCGGTCCCAATGGAGGAGGAAAAACTACACTCCTGAAAGTCATTCTCGGACTACTCAAACCCGTCAGCGGAGAAATAGTTTTTAATAATGAACTGATACAGTCCTATTCCATAGGCTATCTCCCGCAGATTTCAACAGGTGATGTAAACTATCCTGTTACGGTAACCGATGTTGTTCTATCGGGACTCATGATGCGAAAGAATATCATATCAAGAATGACCCAGGCCGATAAAAGAAAGGCGGGAAACGTGATAAGCGAGCTGGGCTTATCGGGGCTTTCGGCTGCAACGCTTAATGAGTTATCGGGTGGACAGATGCAGCGGGTTTTCCTGGCCAGGGCAATAATAGGCGATCCGAAGTTGCTGCTACTGGATGAACCAGGTAATTTTGTTGATTCCACCTTCGAAAATGACTTCTATGAAAAGCTTCGGGAACTGAATAAACGTATGGCTATTCTTATGGTTTCGCACGATGTTGGTACCATTTCGGCTCACATAAAATCATTCGCCTGTATAAACAGGAAACTGCATTACCATCCATCGCATGAGATCACAAATGATGATCTCCTTGCATATGGTTGTCCGATACAGGTTTTGACTCATGGTGATATACCTCATACAGTACTGAAAACGCATAAATAGTGGATACAACTATTTTCCAATATGAATTTGTAATTAAGGGGCTTCTCGGAGCAATTTTTGCAAGTATAACTGCAGGGCTGGCAGGGACCTACATCGTATCAAAACGAATGGTCTTCCTGAGCGGAGGTATTACACATGCTTCCTTCGGAGGCATCGGCATAGGTTATTTTATAGGAATTAATCCTGTGATTGGAGCTGCTGTCTTCGGAATTCTCTCAGCCCTGGGTATTGAATATCTGTCAGTAAGGCAAAAAATAAGGGAAGATTCGGCTATCGGTATGCTCTGGGCTTTCGGCATGGCTGTAGGTATTATTTTTATATATCTTACACCTGGTTATAGTCCAAACCTGATGAGTTATCTCTTTGGAAGTATTCTGACAGTCACAAATGCTGATATTATAGCTCTAGGGATAATGTCGTTGATCCTGATCTTCTATTTTGGTGTTTTTTACAGGACAATACTTTATATTTCGTTCGATGAACAGTTTGCAAGGACATACTCATCATATGTCGATATTTTTAAATACCTGACAACTTCGCTTGTTGCACTGACTATCGTGTTGAATATCAGGATGGCAGGTGTAGTATTGGTTTTATCTCTTCTGACTATTCCACCAAATATTGCAATGATCTTCACCAGGGTCTATTTCAGGATAGTTATCTGGTCGGTCATCGCCGGATTTCTTGGTACTGTAACAGGTTATACCATATCTTATTTTGCCGGCATACCTGTTGGTGCAACAATAATTTTCACTCTGGTCATTATCTGGGCTTTGGCAAAAGGCCTTCATTACCTTATCGGCAAATTCTCTAAAGTCGCGATAAGAACTGTGTAAAAAATGTAATTCTTTCAAACGATATTTGTAAAAGTCAAAATCACAAAGTTATGGAATATGATCTTTTGGTATTAGGAAGCGGACCAGGTGGTTATGTAGCAGCAATAAGGGCTTCACAGCTTAAGCTTAAAGTTGCGGTTATTGAAAAGTCAGAAGTTGGAGGAATCTGTCTTAATTGGGGCTGCATTCCCACAAAATCACTTCTGAAAAGCGCCCAGGTATTTGAGTACCTTACACATGCTTCCGATTTTGGAGTCTCAGTAAGCGGAGAGGTAAAGCCTGATTTTGGTGCCATGGTTGCACGTAGCAGGGGTGTT
>CAIPJU010000283.1 GCA_903865465.1 uncultured Bacteroidota bacterium | reverse complement strand
TTCAACCCATCAAAATGGTTTAATTTTAAACTGTATTACTTTTCGTTATTTCAATAAAACATTCATCCTCTTGCCAGATATTTGATGGATATTGATTTGGAAAGTTTTTTCGCATTACCGTGGCTCAAGAGTCCAAGACAGGACTGAACCGTTTCTTCTTTCCCTTCTGTCTGTTCAATATGTTTTAACATCCTACGTTTAGTTACTGTTCTTACAATACGATGGTCTGGAAAATGGACCCATCCAATAAAATCAATTCCAGAAGCGAGAGTATTTATAGATACTTTTTTGGGATGGAGTGACAATTTAAGTTTTTCTTCAAGGAAAGTTGCTATCTGTGGTAATAAGTTTTCAAGCCACTCTTTATCTTGAGACAAAATAACAAAATCATCTGCATAGCGAATATAGTATTTTGCTTTTAGCTTGTGTTTTACGAACTGGTCAAACTCGTTCATATAAATATTCACAAGAATTTGTGATGTTAAATTGCCAAGAGGTAGCCCAACATCTTTTCTTGTAGATTGAAAACTTCCAATAATTTCTAATAACAACGAGATTACGTCTTTGTCAGAAATGTATTCTTTGATAATTTCAATAAGTATTTTCTGGTCTATGGACGCAAAAAACTTTCGTATATCACCCTTCAGAACCCAGACCGTCTTTGTATTATTTTTTGATACCTTATTTGAAAATGTTTGAAATCTCTGCATTGCTTTGTGAGTTCCTTTATTTTTCCTACAAGAATATGAGTCAGCTATAAATGTCTTGTCAAAAAATGGATAAAGTTCACGATAGAGTGCGTGATGAAGTAATCTATCTCGCACTTTTGCTTTATGTATACTTCGTGGTTTAGGGTCAGAGATATTAAATGCTTGATAGTTAGAATGTTTATATGTTTTATTTACTAGGTCTTGATTAAGTGAAATTATATTCGTCATTAAGTTCCTTTGAAACTCTTGCACATCATTTCTTGATTTTTTACCCTTCAAAAACTCCTTCCACGCAAGGAGGAGATTTTCAGTAGAAATGATATATTGGTATGTATGATTAAATTGAATACGAGACATAATAGTGATTTACCCCCCCCTTTTTGCCCCTACTGGCAAAAGCAAAAACGACTTATCTAGTTTGGATTACTTTTTATCAAACTCTGCCTAAAATACATAAGCATTCGCTGGGACAAAAGATTGATACTATTCTTGTAGAAATTATAGAAGCTATTGCTATTGCTAGTTTCTTATATAGAGAAGAAAAAATTCCGTGGGTTCGATTAGCAATAAGAAAAACAGACACAGTAAAAATACTTTTAATGATTTTATGGGAAACAAAATCATTAGATGACAAAAAATATATTACTCTTTCTATGGGAATAAACGAAATCGGTAAAATGCTTGGCGGATGGAATGGGCAACTCATAAAACAAAACTCTCCCAAATAAATAATGAGAGAGAAATGAAAAGAATTGCGAAGACGGAAAACAAAACGGTTGTTGGCATTCCAGAAATTGTCAGAATTGCCATTGTTACCATTGAGCCACAAACCATCGTCATCGTGTTCAACGTTGAAGATGTTGAGGTTGCCATCCGAATCAGTAATGTATAGTAAGCCATCTAAACCACCACCCTTTGAATACTCTCAGGGTTGAATCTTATTCGTGATATAAAATCACCCAGCTTTCTATACCAAGTATCTTCATTTTTTGAAGTTTCTACATACATCACTCTATCTGAAACCGTGGTCGCAAATACTCTCGGTGTATGGATACTGGTTTCGGTAGCGGAAAACCGTAATCTTCCACATATTCACCTACTACCGTATCTAGTTTAACACAAAAATACCCTGTCATATTTATTTTATGACAGGGTAAGAAGTTTTTGATACTTCCAAAACTTTTTTAAGGGCAAAGTCCAAAGGGTCAAAAGAGACCAAAGTGAACAAGGTCCAAGTACTACTTGCGAAGACGGAAAACAAAACGGTCGTAGGCACGCCAGAAACGGACAGAAAAGCCGTAGAGACCATCGAGCCACAAACCATCATCATCGTGTCCAACGCTGAAGAAGTTGAGGCGGCCATCCGAACCAGTAATAGGTTCCATTGCAATACGCAAATATTCACCCTTAGGCTGGTCTTTGTATTGTAAACGCAATTGTGGACCAACTTCGTTGGGACAGAGTTCCAACCCAAGTTCTTTAGCTTTAGAACAGATGTTTTCGTAGTTAGCACCTTCTTTAAAACCAAGGTCGGCTACCGATAGATTGACTAATTGAATTTCTTCTTCAGCAGACGCTACAGTGAATGCAGGTTTGCTAAGGATGTCATTCCCCCAATCGCCAATTTTGAAATCAGCTTTCTTCAGTGCTTTACGTAATGCATCAGCATCTTTGTGGGTTCCAAGCTTGATTGTTTTCCAAACATTGAATGAGGTTTTTTCATCAGAAGGAACTTTCACAACCATAGTTTTACCAGAAAGAAATTCCATAACACCTTCTGCTCCGCCGAGTTTGTTGAATACTGCTTCTGCTTGTCCGAAACTTAAATCATTGTATTTCATATAACAAAGTATTGTGAGCTGATAGCTCTTTTTTCTTACTTCTCGTAAGTGAGACTAGACAACAGTCATAGCCAAGAAATGCCTACAAATAAGCACCTTTTGGCTATGACCATTATTATTCGCAAGTAGATTTCAAAGAACTAACTACCTAGTAGTATATCATATTTAACAGAAAAGTCAATGGGTATCATCCATAATTTTATTATACTTTATTTATATCTTCTAACCACATATTAAAGAATATCTCGGCTTCTTGGTCCTGATG
>CAIPJU010000282.1 GCA_903865465.1 uncultured Bacteroidota bacterium | reverse complement strand
GCTATTATCAGGTACCTGATAATGGGGGTTCTGGTCTTTGGTGCAGCAGCTATCTCGTATTACCTGCTTCTGGAGAGGAAAAGGAGAGCCGGACTGAAAAAATCAGAGAAAAAATTCTGGATGTACCTTAAATGAACACCGATAACTACTCGTTCGCACTCAGTGGCAGGAACGAAAAACGCCTTCCATATTCCATCATCTGTCCAAGATAATCATCAGTATATTTGAGAATTATATCGACAATTTCTCCCTTGTCGTTGAAAGCCGGAACCAGTTCAGGGTTTACAAATCCCGTATAGGGGGCAAGATTAAGCTGCTGATATCTTTTCAATACTTCCTCATGAAGTACCGGATTCACATTTACACCATAATCCTCGATTAACTTTTTGCCTGATTCAAAATCTCCTTCTGATTTTATCCGCTGAACCTCAAACAGCAAATTCCCGAAAATCAATCTTAGTTTTATGTAATCATTAATCTTAACATATGATTTCCCGTTCCTTGCAACCATTTCGATTACGTTTTCAACCTTCCCCTGTTCAAAGGCCCAGTGTGAAATCAGCGAACGGCATCTCATATGAGCCTCCTCAACTTTTTTCCCAGGCTTTATCCTTACCAGCTGGGTAATAAGCCCGTTTCGGATATAGGAATCATAGCAGGCCATGGCAGCCTCGGGGGTGGGAAGCAATTTTAATTCCAGTATTTTGTTGTCGGTCATGTAATAGAGGGCAAAAAGATCAGCCCGGCTCTCTTCGAGTGCAGAAGCATAATTCTTAAGAGCATTAGGATCAGTGCCTTCGGCAAGTTTTCCGCTTGCATGACCAACACACTCATGCAGATCAGTATGAAGAGCATCTGACATCGATCCGAAATTCCGTACCCTTTCTATTTCAGCTGCCTCATATGCAAACTCCTCCAGGAAACCGTTATCCCGCGATGTAATATCGTAGGCATCAGCTATATTGGCAAGCCTGACCGATTTGGATCCGACTTCCTTTCTTATCCAGTCTGCATTAGGAAGGTTTATACCAAGGGGTGAGGAGGGATAGCAATCACCTCCAAGCATTGCTACATTTATAACCCTCGCAGCTACTCCGGCAACCGATTCCTTCCGGTATTTTGGATCAATTGGTGAGTTATCTTCAAACCATTGTGAATTGGCAGTTATTGATTCTGAACGCTTTGTTGCTTCAATATCAACATATTCCACCACTGATTCCCATGTTGCCTTCATACCCAGGGGATCTTCATAATTCTCAATAAAGCCATTAATGAAATCGATAGTCCCTTCATGGTTTTTAGCCCAGGAGACATTATACTCATCCCATGTTTTAAGATCGCCTGTTGTGTAAAATCCTATAAGAAGTTCTATATCTATTCTCTGCCCTTCGGTTTCAGCTTCAGCAGCTGCTTTCTCAAGCCAGAGAACAACTTGTTCAAGAGCTTCACCATATTTACCTCCGATTCTGTAAACGTCCTCTTTAATCCGGCCATTAACTTTTATAAGCTTCGAGTTCAATCCCAATGAAACAGGCCTCTGATTACAAGGATCTGAAAGAGATTTGTAATATTCTTCGACCTCCTCCTGGCTGACACCTTCATAAAAATTGGACGCCGATGCAGCAACCAAATCAATGCCATCTTTCAGTTCAACCTTTTTCGGATAATGTGTTTTGCTGAAGATGATTTTTTCAAGACTTTTTGCCAGTTGATTACAACTCTCCCATCCATCGAGGGGAAGCTGATTATTATCAGAGTTCATAACCAGCTGAGAAAAATAGTCCTCGGTGAATATTGGTTCAAACTTGTCGCTTGAATAATGATGATGGATTCCATTTGAAAAAAATACTTTTTTAGCGTAATCCATAAAAGAGCTAAATTCCAT
>CAIPJU010000281.1 GCA_903865465.1 uncultured Bacteroidota bacterium | reverse complement strand
CACCAATGCTCTGAGGTGCTGTTCCGGCAAAAGTAACAGTTGAATTAGGATAGTTTCCTGATCCGCTAATAAAACTGCCCGTATTATAACGCTCCATCGTCCCTTCTATGATCAGTCTGCTTCTGTTCACACTGTTATCAAGAGTCGGCCCGTCGATAACAAGACGTTTACAGATGGTCAGATCCTTATTCGGCAAAATCCTTGTACCAGTTCCTGAAAAAACAAGATTTGGCAGACTTGTATATAATGACCCTATAACGGTATAAGTTCCGGTGCCTCCATATTCAATAGTTCCATTCCCTGAGCAATCGGTAAAAGCGGAATAGTTTCCTCCGGGAAGGTTTCCTCCCTTCAGATAGATAGTACCATCACCTGCAACAACACCCAGGTTGTGGCTGTAATTAGCAGGGTCAACAACAAGTTTATTGCTAACCGTGGTACTGAGAGAATATATATTATTAATGTCGGTAGTTACCACATTGTTAACAAATACATTAGCTCCGTTTGGTCCGCCATCGGGGCAGGGTGGGGAAGATCCAATAGGAGCCCAGACTGTCTTATCGGACCAGTTCCCATCTTTTACTGATACGTATGAAGCAACCTCTTCAGGAAATGCTGTCACATCTCCTGCAGAATAATCGCCTGTCAGGTTATTGACTCCCGAATTGGGGAACAAAATCTGATGGGTGGTTTCATTTACATTATCAGTAGCAGCTCCGGGAGTAGCCTCATACCAGTAGTTACCGGGAAGGGTCAGCTTGGCAGAAACGTAATTTGATTCAGTGCCAAGCACATCGCCGGGAACATACTGAAGGGTAATATCGCCATAAAATCCTGCAATCCCTGAACTCCTGATCTGCCAGTAATAGTTGAGAGCATTCAGAGGATCTGCAATACTTGAGTGACGATTGTTGATTGGATTAACCCCTATTGAACCGACCTCCTCGTTTGCGAGAATATTAAAACTTGCCGGAGTATATTTTCCAGTAACACCTACAGGGAATACGAACGACTGAGGTTCTGCAGTAAAGAATTTCACAACTCCCAGACTGCTTATTACACCGTCGGATTTAATCATCTTTGAAACACTGAAAGGAGTTCCGCTTATCGAACTTGCCGGACTAAGAGTTAACTGGTATTTTCCAATATCCAGAATCCCCTGAGTCATCGAAAGATTATTCTGAAGACTTATGTCGCTGTTTAACCTGGCTCCAAAGCTATTATTCAGCTCAATTCTTCCAAAATCGCCTGAACCGCTTACTTGCTGTTGAGCTGAACCTGCAAGGCTGATACCGCTGTCACTGTTATTATCCGTACAGGATCCCTCATTTGAAAGATCACCAAGCAAAGTAAGTTTGAAAGAACCTAAAACCAGGTTACCGGAGACTACATTCAGATTCCCGTTTACTGCAAAGCTATGCCCAACAGTAAGTGAGTTGACCGGTGTAACATTAAGATTATAGAAATTGGTGGTTGAGCTACCTTTTATATTTTGGAATCCTCCATTGAAGGTTGTCAGATTCGTTCCAAAATTGTAGGTACCACTGTTATCAAGATCACCCTTAAGAGTGACATTAATATTGTTTGAATTGAAAATACTGTTTGCATTACTTAGGGTAAGAGAACCATCAAGCACAAGGGGACTGACCATTAAGTTCAGGATAGCATCTCTTGCTGTTGCAGCTGTTTTACCCGAAACAGTGATGTTGTTAAGGTTAATATTTGCATCAAGCTGATAGGTTTGAGGGGCATCAACAAGCGGACCGATTTCTGGTACCTGACTGAATACAATTGTCCCTCCTGTCACAAGCGAAGTGGAAGGCCTCAAATATAGGTCTCCAAATGTTGAACCACCACCCCTGACTATGGTAAGAGTTCCTGCCGACATATTGAATGCGCTTCCGGGATTAAGTACCTCCAGTTTAGCCTTGGTAGCAAGAAAGTTATTACCATTTATGATTACGCTTCCACCCGACTGAGAATAATTCAGTACTCCGTTTGTTGTAGAAACAGGCCGTCTCACCTGCCCATTAATAAGCAGGCTTCCTCCCTGAACATCAATAGCTGAAGCTCCGCTGCCGGTATATTCAATATCATTATTAAATGCGCTTGCCCCGCTGACTGGTCCTACATAAATATTCCCATTAACAAGAGTTATTTTACCGCTTAGTATCAGATCACCATTATTATTAGCAGCGTTGCCAATTAGGATATTCCTGTTCCCGGTATTCGATGGTAAATTAATATTAAGCCCTGCTGTTGCCGGAATATTGAAAGGTGTAACAGTCGAAATATTAAAATCAGAATTTGGATTGGTTCTGTTATAAACCAGGGTTCCGTTAAGAAGTGTAAGCCAATTGTCTGCCGGGGAAGTAATGGTCCCCGCCATGTCAATAGTAAGGGTTGTTGCCTGTGAAGTTCCTTTATTGACAGTCATTTTGCTGAAGATTATTGCAGGATTTCCTCCTGTATTAGTAATCCTGGCATTATTAGATCCAAAAAATGTAACAGGAATAGCTGAAAAATCACATTCTGCAGTAATCTGGTAGGCAGGAGGATTAAGTAATCCGTTTGAATTATTGATCAGACTGCCACCTATAAACATTTGCTGATTATTGGCGTTGGTTTCCCATATTCCAATACCTGAGTAAGTTCCAACAACTACATCTCCGTCGACAGAAACATTCTCGGCAAGGTTTCCATTTCCAACCCAGATCAGAGAACCTCCCTGAAGCAGAAGATTACCGTGAATTGTTATGGTCTTCGAAATGACAGTGGCGGGTGCTGTCGGATAGTTAACATCCCAGGTAGGACAAAACCACGAGTCGGTATTCTGACCTCTGGTTACCAGATTACCATAAATGGTCAGGTTATGATTTGGGAAGATAATATTGGATCCTCCAAGAGGTGAAAGAATCAGGTTGCCATAGGTCAGGACTCCATTGGGGAGCCAGTATGTTGTTCCATAATCGGTATTCGTGGTATACAATTCCGTAGTACCAACATTTATATTAAAGTCAGAAAAGTCACCCAATGGGAACTGGAAGGTACTCTCAGTAGTATAGGAACAGGCAACCCTGAAATTACCGTTTCCATTAGGATGATTAAGCACCATTCCGAAATTGGAACCAGGGTTAAAACCTGCATCGAGTGCCGACCCTTTTTCAATCTGAAGGCTCGCACAACTCCGTGCATCAGTATTTGCTAAAGTCGGGTTGGTAGCAAGGTAAACAGAATCCCGTCCTCCTATTATTACAATATCATTTGCACCAGGGACAGTGGAGGCAGCCGCTCCTGAATGCTTAAGAACGGGGTCAGTCGACCAGGTGTTCACATCGCTCCATAGCCCAATTCCAGAAGATGTACCTCCAATCCTGCTATAAAAAATTGCGGGAACACCAAAAGGACTTGTAGGTGTATCATCTCCGGCTGTGTAATCACCATCAATAAATGAAACATTTTCAAGAAAACTACCTGTTCCTGGTTCACCTATTATATTATTGATCTCATCAACATCAGCAATAGTGCCCCTTGTCCATGAATTGGTCGGAATATCAAAACGTGCGGCAACATAGCCATCTTCAGTAATATTTGCTCCCGTAACCACATTTGCCTGTGAGTAAGTATAACCATGTGAAATTGTTGCGCTTCCAAGGGTAAATCCTGAGGATTTTGTTCTCCAGAAATATGAAAGAGATCTCCCGGGGACAGTCACGTTGGGATGAGCAAAATTGACAGGGACAATAGTTATGGAACCGTAAGCTGATGGAACTCCGTTCAGCCATATCTGAGCTGGCGTGTAGTTTACTACTCCGACAGGGAAATTAAAAGCCCCTGGAGCCGAATAAACCTTGGTAAGTCCACCATCACCCGAATTTCCTGATGTCTGAATGTACCTTGCAGCAAAGGAACCACTTCCGCTTACAACAGTTGCCAATCCATTGAGCTTCAGATTATAGCTTCCGATATTGAAAAGCTTGTCATTCGACAGGGTAAGTGAACCATTCAATGTCATGTTGGCAGCAAGTGAAACGGGAGCTGTTACTGCAGCAGTATTGTTAAGTTCCAAATTGCCGAATATACCATTACCATCAATAATCTGAGCTGTTGTCCCGGTAAGTAAAATCTTTCCTGTTCCGCTATGTACTCCTGAGTTAAAGAGATCCTTAAGAACAGAAATCGTATTTCCATTATCATTAAGTGTACCTACAACAAGCCTGAAGAGATCATTTACAGTTACCGACTTTTGTGATCCGGCAAGATCCAGGCTCTTTCCTGCTGGTTTGTCAATAGTTAGTTTATTAAGTGAGAGAGGCGATGCCAGGTTGATTGTGAATGTCTGGTTCTGGCTTCCGTTGAGAGTTGTTGTGTTTGTGCCCGTTGTATAGGTCGTTCCTGAAGCAATTGTAAAATTACCTCCGATAGTCAAATCAAGACTATTGCAATTCAGGCTTCCCGATGTCAGATCTGTATTATTAAGAATTGTGACAGGATTAGTACTCAACTGTACAGAATTTGTGCCGCTGGTCCTGTTGATCAAAAGATTGCCAAAAGGAGCAGAGGTATTAATAAGATAATCACCATCGTTGGCAGGAACAGATCCCGAAGTCGGAATTATTTCCAAAGTACCGCCAGTAACATTTATATTTGCAGCCGATGACTTTATATCGAGTGCTTTCAGTTCTCCTGCTCCGTTTCCGCTTATGTCATATATACGAATTGTTCCTCCCGACATCGTGAAGATGTTAGTAGTATTTTCAAGGTTGAAGGTTCCGAATGCCGAACTTATACCATTAGCTGCCCTGGTAGTATTTAATGTTGCAGCCGATACGTCGCGAAGTCCATGCACGGTGGTATAATCAACAGGTGTACGCTGAAAACGTCCCCGAAGCACAAAAGTTCCGGCAGTTTGTGTATACTGGGCGGCTGAACCGGAAGTTGAAAGAAGTTGTTTGGCATCAACAGTTCCGCCGTTAATAATAATCTGTCCCGACTCAACACTCGAGGTAATGATCCCTGCCGATTCACGGGTTGAAAGATATCCGTCATTTATCTGAAGTTTACCGTAAACATCCAAAGCGCTGTAACCTCCGGCAGAAATTCCCATTGAGGCATTATCAGCTGCCAACACTGTGTAGGCAGTATTCACCTCCCTGTAATCATCAGCTGTAGCCAAAACCGTCGCATCAACCCCGTTAAGTACCAGGGCAGCATTCGACGAGAGGTAGTAATCTGAATTAGGTGTCCCTGCAGTTTGCCCTTCAGTAAGTGAAGGTATTATTACCGAACCCTCAAGGACAAGCGTGCCGGTCCTGATCCACAATGCTTTTCGGGTATTTGGATCACTGCCATCGGTTTCTCCTGTTAGAGTATTTGCTCCATATAACCTGAAATTCTTATAGGCCGTGGAATAAACAGTCAGCTTATATGTTTGATCAACACCCTTGTCAAGAATCAGGTTATATAAGTCAGTTGTTCCGTTACAGGTAATGATATTATCAGTTGCTCCCTGGAAGTAAACAGAGGCAGCACCCGATGTTGGTCCGGCAACCGTGGGAGGAAACGCATTATGAACCGGATATTGCAGGTTGGTAAACCTGACTGTCCCATTATTGGTAAAATCACCCTTGATGATAACTGTATGGAAATAAGTGTAATAATTAATAAATGGGGCAGTTCCTCCTATCGTAACGGCTGTGATTGCCGGGTTTGTAACACCTGTACCTACGGTTAGGGACCCTGTTGCATCGACAGTAACATTGCCATTTATAGTAAGAGTCAGCTTTGTTGCAGAAGCATTGTCATTTATCCTGAAAGAACCGGATTTGATATACAGATTCCCGTAGAGAGTAAGATTTCCAAGCTGCGTTGCAACTGCTGTTCCGGTATTTATTGTCAGGTTGTTATAGAAAGGCTGGGTTAATGGCAGATTGAAATCAGAAGAGTTGTTGTATTCAGTTGTGCCACCGCCTGCATTGACAAAAGTATTCGATGTTGCAGTCGGGATATTGACCGAAGCAAGCTGAAGAGTTCCCTGCCCCCTGAGCGCATAGAGTGTATTTGTAAACCGGCTTGTTGAAAGATTAAGAAAAGCTCCTGCCTCTATCGAGATATCAAGTCCCTGAGTCGTAATATCAGATGAAAGTGAAATTGTGCGGCCCGAAAGGATAATAACCTTGTCATTCATTCCCGGAACACTGTTCCCTATCTGCAAAGTCCCGCTCGGATCTGATGTCCATGTATTTGGAGTATTCCAATCGCCAGTCTGATAAGAATAATAGGTACCCGATGCACTGGCGGTCCAGTAGGTGTCGGAAGTGCTAATATATGTTGTATTTGAAATAGTGAAAGAATTGGTTCCGAAGCTGGCAGTTCCCGAAGGAGGAAGCCAGTTACCACTTACCGGTTTGTACCAGATATTGGATGGGGCATTTCCTATTTCTGAAGGATCATAACTAAATGTGGCGGTGATTGTTTTTCCCCCGGTACTTGTTGTAACATCCCAGTATTTGTTCACAAAGTTAGAGGGGGCTGTTGCATCATGAACAGTAACAACTTTAATTGTACCTGTTGTTCCTCCGCTTATTGCATTGATTGTTGCTGGCGAAAAATAACCTCCAGAGCCAACCGGAAAAGAGAGAGGCAGTGTTGCGTCTGCATTTCTTACCAGGCCTCCTGTGCCATCGGTCTCGATCATATTTGATGCAGAAAATGTTCCCTGAATAGCACCGGTAGAATTATTAGTTACGCTCAGATCATATTTTCCAAGTCTCAGAACAGCACCTGAAAACATAAGTGTCCCGCTCAAGGAAGAGTTAGCCTGAAGAATTTTGGCTCCGCTTCCCGATATAGTAAGGTTCAGATAGGCAGAAGAGCCAAATACATTCTGATCGCCCAGCCGGTTGTAATTAATTGTAGCGGAAGATCCTGAAGTATTAATTGCAGAAATTGCATTCGAAACTCCACCGAGATTCAGCAAGTGCGTTCTGGCAGCATCACTGTTCATGGTAATAGTGCCGCTTGCGTCAACCAGATTTCCTGCAAGACTAAGAACCTTTGGAGTTAAGGTACCGAAATCAAGAATTCCGCCAATGGTTGTTTTACCACTTACGACCGATGTAGTAGCAAAGTTACCCAGACTAAGAGTCACAGGGCTGCTTATGGCAAGGTCGCCAGATACATTAAAATCCCTGTTTATTGTTTTTGTCAGAGTGCCCCCTGCAACAAGGTTGAAGAATGTCAGTGTTCCGCTTCCCGGAAAGTTGGATACTGACTGAATTCCGCCTGAAAAAGTAAATGTTCCTGATATTGCCCTGAACGGATCACTTGCAGCACTTGAAATCTGAAATGTACTTCCGCTGAAATTAATATCGGCGGAGACATTCAGTGAAGCCGGGTCGGTAATTAAAAGGTCACCGCTGATATCAAGTGGCGATAAACCACTGATCGTTTGAAGCGGACTCGTCGAAAAAGTCAGGGAACCATTTCCTGTCTTTGAAAAGGTACCGTCATTGACAATACCTCCCCGGAATTCATAAGCCGGACTATTTGTACAGAGGAACTGTCCGTTTGGTCTTATTGTAAACAACTGATCAAAACGGTCAAGTCCGGCATCTGCATCATCATTAAGTATACCGTAGTCATTGATAGCTGTTGTGCCATTCACCGTAAGATTAAAACCGGCTGGGTTTAGGGACATTGTATTCGAGGCGGATGTTCCTGATATTGACAAGTTTCCCTGTACAGTAACTGCTCCGGTTAATGAGGCAGTAATTGCACCGGTCAATGCGGTGCCGGTAAAATTAATATTGCCAAATGACTGATTAAGTCCTGCGGGTGGAGTTGAAGTAATTCCTGTTATATTACAACTGGAGGTTGTGGCCCAGGTTGCATCAGGGATCGTGCCACCGTCAGAATAATGAATATAGGCAGATCCTGCAGTAAATGTCAGGCTGGCGGTCAACGAAAAGCTGCCGTTATCAATCACAGTTCCGCTTATTGAAAATGGAGTGCCGACCGTAATGGTATTACCAGAACTTATTACCAGAAAATCAGATGAAACGGGAGCAGCAGCAGCATCGGCTGTACCCTGTTTCCTGAATGATGAAACCGAAACTGATATATAGGAGGGATTCTGGAGTGTGAATGAGGAGGTGGTGGGGACCGCACTGACTATGCCTACGAAATTATCCGACCCGTCAAAAATAGCGTCACCTGCTGAAATTGATCCCGGGGAATCGTTTAAACCAGTAGTTCCTCCTGATGATATGGTTATATTCCCTGTACCGGGAATAAGATCGGTCCATGTTGTAACATCAGTTAAGAGTCCCGAAGCCTTAGAGACCTTTTGTCCGAAAGATTCCGAAACAAAAACATTAAGAAGCAGTGCCATCAATAAGGGAATAATCCATAATCGGGCAAACATCAGTCTCTGGTGGTCACCTGCAACATTTGTTTTTTTTCCGGTGAAAAATGACTTTCCTGCCGGTTCAAAGAGAAAAGAGCTCAAATCGGGCACCAGTTTCCTGTCTTCCATTTTTATCAGGTTCATTATGTTAAATAAAGTATAATCCTCAATATATCAGGTAATAACATGACAAAATGATCATAACACTATCGTGTCATTCATATGTTTAACCGCTGTTTATATGCGAATATAACAAATAATGTTAATATGTAACACAATAAGCATCATGCGTTTTCTAAGATTTTGACCAATTATAAACAACTGGTAATTAAACCATGGGCAAAACCATGAAATTGGTTTTTCAGGCAGAGATTATTTAAATCGATTAAGCTTGTGCTACAATCAATTATTATATTCCGGAGAATCATAATAAAAGATATCAAAAAGAAGTTCCAATAATATTTGGATATACAAAAATGTGCGATTATATTTGCACTCGCTTTTTGGGGGTTTAGCTCAGCTGGTTCAGAGCATCTGCCTTACAAGCAGAGGGTCGGCGGTTCGAACCCGTCAACCCCCACAAATGAAATAGAAGGAGTTAGAAGTTTTCTGACTCCTTTTTTATTGTGACGTCTGATAACTGGTTGAAACAAAACCATGCCAATTCAACTTCTCCCTGCCTTCATCTGCTTAACGAAGTTAATTGGAAGTTGTCGGTTTTTCCTGCTCAGACAGCCATTTCCTCACCTTTTCAAGTTGAGCCTGGTATTTTGTTTCAATACTTTTTACAATCTGCCTGAATAGGGTTTCGTTTCTGAAGCTGTCAAACATCGGATCGTAATTTATATTAGTGACCCAAAGTTTTGAGCATATCTGAGGCTTATTAAATAACTTCAGGTTCTCATATACCTTATTACCATCGCCTTTGTAGGCGTATATTGCGGCAAGATCAAAATTGGCTGAACCGGTATAAGAATAGAATCTTTTTAACTTAATTGATTCGACACAATATTTCTTTTGTTCATTAAAACATGCTTCCGCTTCTTTTACATATCCATTCTT
>CAIPJU010000280.1 GCA_903865465.1 uncultured Bacteroidota bacterium | reverse complement strand
TGGTGCAACTTAATCTCCTGGTTGTCCTGGTTTTTAAAACGTGTGTATGGTTATTTGAATTGCTACGTGAAAAATAAAGTGTTAAATAAATTCCAAAACCAAAACAATTATTAAAATAATTTGTTGAACATTAACAAATTTGTAATTATATTTTAACAACTCTTAATCGTTAAATCGGTTTAGCAAATATTGAATTGTTAATATTTCATGCGGAATGTTAATTTACAATGTAAAATAATTAATAAACCACAAGAATAGGTTCTTTTTTTTTTGAAATCTTTGCTTTAGATGGTAATTATTTGCCTGCTCTGATTGTTGGAGTGGCTTTTGTGATGGAGATTTAATAATAAATTAATTAATTAACTATGAAAAGTAATATCTTTCGAATGCTCCTTCTGGGATTGTGCGTTCTTCTTTCGAGCTACACCTTTGCCCAGGTTAAAGTGAGTGGTATTGTTAAGGGTTCTTCAGGAGAAGTGCTTCCAGGAGCTACTATCGTGGTAAAAGGGACTACAAACGGTGTTGTGACCAATAATGATGGTCAATACACAATTACTCTTCCTGATTCGAAGTCTACACTTGTAGTCTCATTTATCGGGATGGAAAGCCGGCAAATAGCTGTGAATGGTAAATCGGCTGTTGATGTAACGCTGATACCAACCAGCGTAAACGTCGATGAGGTAGTTGTTACGGCCTTGGGTATAAAAAAATCAGCAAAAGCCTTAGGTTACAACGTTAACCAGGTGAATAGCGAGCAGCTTAATGCTTCAGGGGTTTCCAACCCATTGAAGTCATTGGAAGGAAAAGTTACCGGTGTTCAAATGAACAGCTTGTCTAGTAATCCAACCTCTTCAGTCCTTTTCACTATTCGTGGTGCGACTTCATTAAATGGTATTCTTCAGGGATCAAACAACTCGATTAACAACCTGACCCAGCCATTGATTGTTATCGATGGTATTCCTGTATCAGATAACTCAGTTGGTACAACCTCAAGTATTGATACAGGCAACAGGCTTACCTCAATTAACCCCGATGATATCGAAAGTATATCTATCCTGAAAGGATCAAGTGCAGCCGCATTGTATGGTTCTTCTGCCGGATCTGGTGTTGTTCTTATTACAACCAAAACTGGTGCCAGTGCTAAAAAAGGGATAGGGGTAACCTACTCCAATGAATTTTCGATCAACCAGGTTTTTAATACACCTCCTATTCAGCGTACATTTATGCGCGATGCAACAAATACGGACCAAAACTTTACCTCTCCGAATGGTGGAGGATGGGCTTACAACGATTCCAAAAACATAGCCCTTACCGGACAGGTATCGGATTGGAATTTGACGACTCAAAAATGGGATCAGGAATTGCAGCAAGCCAAAGGCGATAAAGACCCTTTGAAGGCATTCCTGCAAACCGGTACGATGGAAATCAACAACCTTGCGATAACCGGAAACTATGATAAGGGAAGTTATCGTTTCAATTATAGTAATATGATTGCGAATTCAGTTGTTCCGAACAATCCGACAACCCGAAATAATATTTCGTTTAATTCAACTTATAAAGTAAATAATAAAATCACCATTTCATCAGAAGCCTCTTATGCGCATACTTTTGTTGCAAATCAGGCACATACTGACGGGCATATGGGCGACAACCCCCTGTCTCAGGCAATGAGTACACCTATCGATATGCCTAAAATGTCTGTTTTCAGGAATGCCAACCCCTGGTTAGCAGGATATACCGGGGTTTATCAAAATTCTCCTTACCTTAAACACCCTGGTGGAGACAGGTTAGG
>CAIPJU010000279.1 GCA_903865465.1 uncultured Bacteroidota bacterium | reverse complement strand
CAGCCACGATGCCAGTCTCCCTGCACAATGCCACCAGGTTCTTGCAGGCACTCTGAAGGATACCGGGGCTTTCCAGGCCCTTGCCTCCCGGGTGAGTCTCACTGGTCAGCCCGTAACCGACATAATTGCCTTTTCACATAAATACCTCGAGGTCTTTTCAAGGGGATACAATTATGCCTTCGCCATTGCTGCAGGGGCTATGATTATCTCCATGCTGGTTTATATCTCTTTTAACAAACTGCTTCCCAACAAGGAAAAGTCGGCCGAAACAGCAAAGACTGTTATCCCAAATGCTTCGTGGTCAATTTATGCTGCTCTTGGGGTAATGGGCGCCATCGCAGCTCTTGTTTATTTCCTCTTTTCGCTGCCCCTTACAACAGGCCTTGCAATTGGACTCTTTGCCGCTTTTGTTGTATGGATATTGTTGAATTCGGCCAAAGAAGAACTTGCTCAAACATCTTCGCTAGTCCTTGTATTCATTGTGGTTATATTTTTTTGGATGTCATTTCACCAGAACGGTCTTACACTTACCTTCTTTGCAAGGGATTATACCTTAAAGACAGTTGACCGCTTTACATTTATGTTCTTTAACCTTGAGAATATTTTATCAGTAATAGCTTTTGTTGCAGGAATATTCCTTGTTGCAGGAAAGAACAAAAGCAGGAATACCAGGCTTGTTGGAGGAGCGCTTCTCTTAATGGGCGGAGCGGCATGTTACCTTTTGTTAAGCAGATCTGAGTCTCAGAATGCAATTTCACCGGAAATATTTCAGTCGTTCAATCCCCTGTTCATTGTCTCGCTGACTTTTGTGGTTATGGCAGTCTTCAGCTGGCTGAATAAAAAGGGAATAGAACCATCTACACCAAGAAAAATAGGAATCGGTATGATAATAGCAGCCCTTGGTTTTATTATTATAATGGTTGCTTCCTTAAAACTTGTTTCGCCCCATCAGCTTAAATTCATTGATGCGGCAAGAGTGGTAAAATTCAATCCCGTGCCTGACTCTTCAAGAGTTACACCATACTGGCTTATGAGTTCCTATCTGGTACTTACCATCGCCGAGTTATGTCTGAGCCCCATGGGACTCTCGTTCGTCTCGAAAGTGGCTCCTCCGCGCTTTCAGGGCCTGATGCAGGGGGGATGGCTTCTGGCAACAGCTGTTGGAAATAAACTTCTCTTTATTGGAAGCACTTTCTGGGGCAAAGTCGACTTATGGCAGCTATGGCTTATCTTTATTTTATGTTGTCTTGCCTCCGCCACTTTTATTTTCTCAATACTGAAACGTCTCGAGAAAGTAGGTCATAATTAAAAAAGCCTCATCATGAATTCCCTGTAAATTTTTAACTTTGCTTAAAGAAGAGACGGAAATAGAGAGCAATTATAAAATCCATTATAATCATTAGAATTTAATAGTGTTTTTGTAAAACTTTGTTAGCAGGAAGTCAATTTCGTTTGATGTTTTAGGTTTTTTAGAGCTTTTCACTATATTTTTCTATATTTGTACCCGTTTCTCATGCATCTTACGGGAT
>CAIPJU010000278.1 GCA_903865465.1 uncultured Bacteroidota bacterium | reverse complement strand
TCTCGCCTCTGAAATCATTGACCTGCGCGAAGCAATTAAAATGTATTATACAAAGTCGACAGCTAAATCGTGGGATTTCTTCCGTGAAAGGTCAGTCACTCTTTTCTGGAAACAGATACCCTCTGAATATCAGAAAGAACTCGATGGAATTGTCAGCGGTGTAAACAGTAAGCTCGGGAAGGGGAAGATTGACAGAAATGATATCATCGCAATGAATTCCATCCTTGAGATAGCAGGCTACTATATACCCTGGCTAAAGTCGAAACAGAATCCCAAAGTTTCGAAGCCGACTCCTGCGGGTCACTGCAGCGCTATTGCCGCAACCGGATCGTGGACTAAGGATGGCAGGATAGTGATGGCCCACAATAACTGGACATGCTATGTGGTAGGAGAACGGTGGAACATTATCATGGATATTGTGCCTGAAAAGGGGAACAGAATAATAATGGATGCTCCTCCCGGTTTTATTCACAGCGGCGACGACTTCAACATCAATAGCGCCGGACTGATTGTGACCGAAACCACAATCACACAATTCCATGGATTCGATACAAGCGGCGTTGCGGAGTTTGTCCGGGCCCGGAGAGCTATCCAATATGCGTCAACAATTGACGAATGGGCTTCAATAATGAAGGAGAAGAGCAATGGCGGATATGCAAACGACTGGCTGATTGGCGATAATAAGACCGGCGAAATAGCCCGGCTCGAACTGGGACTGAAAAATCAAATCCTCGAAAAAACAAAAGATGGTTGTCTTATCGGATCCAATTTCCCTTCAAATGAGAAACTTATAAGGGAGGAGACAAGCTTTGATGTCACCCTGCCAAACAGCTCACCAAATGCAAGAAAGACAAGATGGGAAGAATTGATGAAGGAGTATAAAGGGAAGATAGATGTTAATGCTGCCATGAAATTCATGGGCGATCACAGCGATGTAATAAGTAAGAAAAATAAAGCAAGCGGACTGACCTTGTGCGGTCACTTTGATGACGATGCCACTGCAGCATGGTATTGGGATCAGCAACCATATGACGCCAGCGGTGCTGTTCAGGGAAAAGCCACAGACGGAACCCTTGCCGGGGCAATGAAATTATGGGCCCGAATGGGTCATCCATGCGGTGAATCCTTCGTCGCCAGTGATTTTCTTGCCCGTCATCCTGAATTCAGTTATCAGAAGGGACTTCTGCATGATATGCCCTCACAGCCCTGGACCCTGTTCGGTAAAATGGACAGGTAAAAAATCCGCCTGCCATGGGGAGATGGTTTTCTGGGCAGGCGGGTAAAAATGAAACTCAGCAAAAAACCCAAATGGAGTGCTGTGAAATATAAGACACAAATTGTCTAAAGAATTAAACAAGATGTAAAAATTCTCCATTTTCATTTCTCAATTCTATCTTGCTCTTGCAGGTGGTAACCATAATACCTTCAGTGGTGAACCGTGCCAACAGAGCATTTCCATCGCCAATAGTGCGGATGAATGAGCCTTCATCGCTCCGTAATTCAACATTCCCCTTGAAAGTAGTTATAAGGACTTTGGACCCATCTTTATTAATATCAGCATAAAACACATTATTGTCACCGATCTTTCTGATAAATGAACCATTGTCCTTATGCAGCTCCACTTTCCCGCCTTCGATAACCAGATTACTCATTTTGTTTTAGATTTTGAATTTACTTTTATTGCTTATTTCCTATTGAATTCACAATTCCACCTTCCTTTTAGCGCTAATCAAAGCACAAAAACCATAAGTACATTTTATGACAAACGACAGTGCATTTATTTCAATTAAAACTTGCTTATCATCCTATTCCCCAGGCTCCGGTTATTAATACCTCGTTCATGTTAATCTCGTTTCCCACGATAAAACTGACTCGAATGTGATAAAACCAAAACCAGTATAAAAATAACAATTGCATTTAATATATTAAATAGCAAATGGTTTTGAATGGGAAAAAAAGTCTCAACGTATTAGATTTCAGGATTAACGTCAGTACATTTTTTTTTAACGCTGCCTTTTTCAGGATTAATAGTTTCAAAAAACTGAGATGCATCGTGTGTTTATCGGAGTAATCAATTATGATCCGCGAAATAGTCGGTTAAAAATTGGGTATGTCTCCAATTTATTTTAAATTTGATTAAAGCTGTTGAACCGACAGGAAATATGTATTCATAATCAAATTTTAAATCTCTGCAAACTATGGAATCTGCAAAATCCACTGCCAAAACAGATGTAACGACTGAGGATGATAGCCTTACCAGTTACCTGTATGAGATATCGGTTATGGCAAAGTACGCCAGTCAGCAGGGAAAAAACCTGTCAGCTGACGGCTTCTCGGCAAAGATTGACAAGTGCCTTCAGGCTAAAGAGAAATATGATGCAACACATGAAAGTCCTTTTCCTTCAGGAGTTACTATCCAGGATGCTATTGATGTGCATAGCCATCTTTCCAAAATAATAAAACCTGTTACTTTTGATTCCCTCGATGCAACAAAGCCTGGCTTTCTGAATATAAACAGGACTATCAAGGTAATAATTATCTCTACCTCTGTAAGTCTGATCTTTCTGATAATCATGTTATTTCTTTCAGAAAACCTTTCCGGATCCAGTTATCTGTTCAAACTCTCAAAATATCTTAAAATATTCCTTGCTGCCTGGCTGGGGGCCGGTGTTTACTGCCTCTGGACTGCCAGACACTACCTGATTGACAGAACGTACGACCCCAGGTATAATCCCACCTACCTTATAAGGCTGATACTGGGGATAGCTCTCGGAACAATCCTTGGCTTGTTCGGCGACCAGCTCTTAAAACAGGATTCAGAAATTGTAAGGCTTAGTCAGACAGTAATGGCTATTATAGGCGGCTTTGCATCCGATGCAGTGGCAAGTCTTCTGGCCAGGGTAGCTGACACCCTAAAGGCGTTTGTTGTAGGAACGGATAAGGATCAGATTGATGCAGAAACTGCCAAGGCAAAAAACAGAGAGAAAAACAGTGCAGCCACCCTTCTCCTCGATGTAAAAAGCAAAATCGCAGGGTGCAAACTGCCTGAAGATGAACTCAAGTCCCTCATGACAAAGATCGATGAATACCTGAACGATTGAAAAAATTAAAAAGCTGAAAAAAACTTATTTATATTGAAAAATAATAACATTTATAACTAT
>CAIPJU010000277.1 GCA_903865465.1 uncultured Bacteroidota bacterium | reverse complement strand
CTGACGGGACAACAAAAAGAGTGAGAGCGTGAGAGAGAGCGAGCATCTCACTTTTTTTGTTCTCAAAACTCACTCACACACTCACTCTCTCCCTTTCTTGCCAGGTTTTGGGGGGAAATCCAGCTTTTTTGAATCACTGTCCTTAGCCGATTTTTGTATTTAATCATAATATTCTTGGTGGAAGCCACCCATTTTCATCGTATGAAGATTCAAATTCTTTGCTACCGCATTTAACTCCTACATCATACCAAGACCCTCCACCAACAAATTCACCTAAATGGATAGAAATAATTCCACAATTAGAATAGTCTCGTTTTATCGCATTTTTGACCTCTTCACGAACCTCTGAATAGGTTCTTTCCACTTCTGCCCACAACCAATGTCCATCTGTACTAAATTCTGCAGACGCATTTTTGTTTCCAAGTTTAAACTCTGCAATCCAATAGTAATCATAACGCTCATTCTTATAAATCCAAACTCCTTTCATAGTCATCATACCATGAAAAACAGATGAACTGTCTCTTTTCCAAGTAATGTCGGTGGCGGAGGGGAATTTTTGTTTTAATGCGTTTGAGACTACACGAGGTGGTTTCCCTGCATAGGTTTCAATTGTCAGAAAAGAAAGAAGAAGCACTATAACAAAATTCTTCATGTTTAATTAGTAATAATCGCTGGGTGATGCGCACCACTCATATTCTTACTTATTATGTGCTGTTATTTATTCAAAATTTTCTGAATATTTGTTATTGCCTTGTCGAGCTGTGTTAAATATTTTAAATCTTTTGATTGTAGATTATAGATAGCAAATCGAGTAATTTTATGCTCCTCGGGTATGTCCTGTCTATTTGTAAATGAAATAAAGATATCCTTGTGATTGTTAATGAATTTAAACGATTTTATATCAATATTAGTTGTGACTTTGGTGAGCCCTTTTCCAGATAGATCAGAGATATAAAGATCATAATTATCCCTTCTGTCGATTATTTTGTCTTTGTTTGAATCCTCAAATGCAATAAGATACCCAATATTTTTTACAGTTGTATCAATCCTCTCCGATTCAGAATTCATTGGGATCGTAATGTCTGTTATTGAAGCTTTTTGATCAAGAAGGGTACTAATTAGATTGTATCTTGAATCTAAGAATAAAATGTTAATATAATATTCATATGGCTCGATTTGTCGCTCCATTCTGTCCTCAAAATTGGAAGATTTATTTTTGGGGATTTCGTAAGTTTTTGGACTGACTTTGATGTATAGGTTCGTTGAATTGTATATACTCCCAGGTTTATCATAAACCAGCCCCTGGGCCATTAGGGTATCACCCTCTTTGGTAATCAAGTTCTCTGTCATTACTGGATCGGGTCGATAATGCTTTGGCCCATATTCATTTATCAGAAGTGAAAATAAGAAAATCAAGAGAACAATTGGTATTATTAGCCCATTAATGATAATTAGTGCTTTTACGAACTTGGTCATAAGATTTTTTATTTAGCGTAATTGTCTAGTTGTCATAGAATAGCACATAACTTAATAGTATTTTATACACATTCTTATACCAGACCGCCCTTAAAGGTATGAAAATAACTTTTAACGGAATGGGCTGATTGGTTCTTGAAAATTGAGTATGATTAAAATATTTTATGCAAACGGACTCTCATTTTTAGTTGTTCAGGGGTCGCCAATGAATGATCATCTTTGGCCAACCTGCATGCTTAAAATCCTCCGAAATTCTCTCAGAACCGACCTGGATCAGTCTGGCGAGGGCTGATGATTCATCTAAGGTCGGTGGCGACTAACACTGGAAAAGCCACTGGCATTGACCGCTTTTCGTCGGAACGGATTGACCATCCGTTGACGGAGTTAATTTATTATCAATTAACAAATTTCAATTTTGCCATTTAGACCGGCAAGGTGCGGTCAGTACCACCGGCTTTTGCAATAGGATTCCCGGATTACCTTATTGACAGATAAATATCATATATTTTACCCATTTTTGTATTCATTCGAATTTAAGGATGAAATGAAAAATGTAAGGAAATAATAAATGGAAATTAAAAATATAATTTTTGACTTCGGCGGGGTATTGATTGACTGGAATCCCAGGTACTTTTACAAAGATGTCTTCAGTGATACAAAAGAGATGGAGTACTTTCTGAGTGAGGTATGGAGTCCCCAATGGAATATGAAGCATGATGCCGGATTTTCATTTTCTGAGATCACATGTGAACTGCAGGAGCTTCATCCCGGCTACAGGAATGAAATTGAAATGTATCAGCATAACTGGCAGAAAATGATAAAAGGCGAGATATCTGAAAATACGAAATTGCTAAAAGCCCTTAAATCAAAGTACAGATTGTTTGGATTAACGAACTGGTCAGCCGAGGCTTTTCCTGTTATCTATCCCAAATATGAGTTTTTTAAGCTCTTCGAAGGGATCGTTGTATCGGGTGAGGAAAAGGTAGTCAAGCCGGGAAAGGAAATATATCAATTACTATTGACCCGGTACGATCTTATTGAAACCGAGTCTTTGTTTATTGATGATAGTCTGAAAAATATTGAAACAGCTAATGAGCTTGGATTCAGTACAATTCATATTAATGGAACCCTAAGTCTGAAAGAACAGTTAATAAGCAGGGGACTACTCTAACCTGATACTCAATTAAAGCCGAGTAGATTCACAACAAATATTAAGAATGTTTAAATCAGTAAAAAATTTAGTGTTTTGAAAATATAGTAGTTGAAATGAAAAGAATATTCAAAAAGATATTGCTGTGGCTTCTGGTAATAATAGCATTTTTTGTTTTCTCAGGAGTGGTTCTCTCTTTTCTGCCCTTACCTTATAAAAACCATCACAAGGGGATAACACAGCAAGAAGCAGCCGATCTCCGGCTCAAATATTCCGGTCCGCACAAAACATTTACCACCAGCGATGGAGAAACCCTTTTTATCCGCTGCTGGAATCCGGATACGGTGAAAGCTGGCAAAGAAGACATAGCAGTGTTGTTATATCATGGAGTTACAGCCTATAGCGGGGCTTATGAAATGGCTGGCGTCCCGATCTCGAAGGGTGGCTATAATGTTTTTGGACTCGATTACCGGGGCCATGGCTTATCAGGCGGTAACCGCGGTGATGCGCCCAGCAAAGAACGTTGGATAGCAGACCTGGCTGAGTCGGTAAAGTTTGTAAAAAGCCTGGGATATAAACGCTTGATAGTGATGGGACATAGCCTGGGAATGGCTGCCGCCATCTGCACTGCCGAAGCTATCCCAGAGGATCTCGCGGGGGTGATCCTTCTGTCGGGCGCTTACGAAAGTAAAACCGGAAATTCAGTCGATCATCTCTCCTTATTTCAAAAAGTACGGATCCTTTCAAGTGCCATTTTCCGCCCTTCACACCAGGCAGTAGAATACTACCGCGACGGTATGCCTGGATTGAACGACCCCTTATTCTCCTATAAATACACCTTTCGCTTTCTCACCATGCTCGACGTAAAAAAGCTCCACCTTCCTTCATCCATGCATGTCCCTGTATTGGTAGCCGTCGGCGATCAGGACGAAATGTTCACAGTTGAAAAAGTACGGGAGTTCTACGATCAGGTTCCGCAAAGCAATAAAGAATTCCTGGTATGGAAAGGGGCAAAACATGCGGATATAAAAAGAGAACACTGGGAAGAGATAGTCAATTGGCTGGACAGAAACTTTCAAACTGAAAATACTGGAAAACTGCAGAAATAGAAAAGTTCCATTTTCCCGGACAAGAATGCCAACGCGGCAATCACACTTCTTACAGCCAGTTTTTTGTCATGTGTTTTAAGGGAAAACCCGGATTTTTTGAATCACTGCCCTAAAATTGAGTAGCCATGCCGACACATCACTTTATGTCGCCGACTGCTCCAGGTTATCCGTACTTCTTTATTCAACAAAAAAGAGTTTGCAAAATTCACTTTCGCCGAATTCCTGTTTTCCCTTGTCCTGCAAATCGATTTTAATTTCCTTCTCTTGTTCGTTAAGCTTAAACGATTTAATGACATTTAATCTTTTAACCGGTATTTTAAAGTAAACATCCCTCCTGAAATCCCATTTGCTAATAAAATAATGGAAGTTGGTATCACTCCCTTTGTAATAATATCCTTTAAATGTGAGCGATGAGTTTAAAACAAAAGCTCCTTTAATGCCGCCTTCTTCAATTTCTCTGTATTTGTTACAACCAATAAGAAGAATTAGTGAAATAATCAATAATCCTAATATCCTTTCCATTCTCTGTTTTAATTGCATCCTGATAACTGTTGTTTTTTTGTACTCATAACAACAAAGTTTATCATTATTTATCAAATTAAACCTGTTGTCCAAGTTCCGGGGCTAATTATATTTTGGACACCGAGCTGTTAATGATACTTTGTTCTGTTTATGTAGTGATGCAAGGTGATAGTATGCCTGTGAAAAATTTCCTTCAGAAGATTTTCAGATTATTTTTTATCTTTAGTACTGAATAATTCCATTACTATGACCCGCTCACAAAGCCTGATTTTTATTATAGTCCTGACTATTTTTTCATATTCATGCGCTTACGCACAGAAAGGTCAGCATCAGTTCCGTCTTGCCCTGGCCCAGATGTACGTTGAGCCGGGGGAGCTTCAGAAGAACCTGGTTCATGCCACCAGCCTGATTGAAGAAGCCTCACGCAAGGGCGCCGATGTTGTACTTCTTCCTGAGGTGATGGACCTCGGTTGGACGCATCCTTCTGCACGCCTGCTCGGCGATTCGATACCGGGTGGAAAGGCATGCACAATAATGTGCGATGCGGCACGGAAAAACAACATTTTTGTATGCTGCGGTATTGTTGAACGCGACGGGAACAATATTTACAATGCTGCAGTCATCATAGACAACAAGGGAATGGTGATCTGCAAACACCGCAAGCTGAATGAACTGGACATTGCCCATGATGTTTACGACCAGGGCGACAGGCTAAATGTTTGCTCCACACCGTGGGGAACCTTCGGACTCATGATCTGTGCCGATGCAACAGCAAAGGATCATGTTTTGACACGTTCATTGGGATACATGGGCGCTGATGTTATTCTTTCACCATCGAGCTGGGCTGTTCCGGCGAATCACGATAATACCAGGGAGCCATACGGCGACACATGGCGCAATGCATATTTCCCCGTGGCAAAAGAGTTTAAGATCTGGATAGCATCGGCGAGCAACGTAGGCCCGGTTACTGAAGGTCCATGGAAAGGATGGAATTGCATTGGTTGCTCTCTCCTCATCGATACCGATGGAAAGGAAGTATTGATGGGACCATACGGTAAGAATGCTGAGACAATCCTTTATGCTGAAATAATCCCGCTTAAAAGACCGGCAAGAGGAACCGGGTGGACTGGCAGATAACGATTAGAAGATTGTTGAGAGGGGAGAGCGGGTTTTGATGCCAGGTTTTAAATCTTAAATCGCATATCACACATCCGCTATCATAAATAAGCCTTAGAAGCTCTTCGCTCCATGCTCCTTTTTTCGTCAAATACCATTATTTGAAGAGCCACTTTATTGAAAAAGAGATCACGCAGAGGTACCCCGGTTGCAAATGACCAGAATCAGATAGCAGTGAACAATGGCTTGTTACTGATGTTTATATTCTAAGATTAATGTGAAATATTTTAAAATGGTTAAGTATGTCATCCATTGTAGGTTTTGAAGATGTATCTGCCGCAGGACTCGAGTCATCACCTGTTTCGAAAGCCCTTGCCGGCCTTCGTGCCAACGAAGCGAGGTATTTTAAAAACAAGTATAATCATGATTTTACAGTAAACCCTGCAGATGAAAGCGGGGATGCAGTGGATTATGTTGCAAATATTCTCAGGACGGAAAGAGGAATAGTTATTGATTCGAAACCACTTGAAACATCAGTTTTAGTTGTCGATGGCCTGAAATTTACCTATGTCTTCTACGAAAGCGGGCTCGCTATTAATGTGTTGTATTCAATCAATGATCCAAAGAAAAGAGCTGTCGGTTTTAAACTTTCGGAAGGTATGGAAGTTCCCAGGGAGCTGGAGGCAAAGTTCAAATTTGCGAAACAAAGGTCTAAACTCGCAGGCATTATCCGTGGTTCATTTTTTGTAATAAAGGGGTTATATTAATTTTACTTTGCCGGAATAAAAATATCGTTTGGTTTCACTCTCCATTCCCGACCGTCATATTTTTTGATATATTTATGAGTTCATAATAGTTGCAAATTCATAATCTGGTCATAAAGAACAATATGAATTACATTTATAACTATCTCATTCCCTCAATTTGGATTAGTTATTTAATTTATTGGTGGACTAAGTCAGCAGATGTCAAAGAATCCATTCGCACCGAGTCTTCACTCTCGCGACTTACCCGTTCTGTCTCAATTATTTTAGCAGCAATACTTCTTTTACCAGTTAAATTTGGTATACCAATACTCAATTTGAGATTTCTTCCATTAAGTGAATGGTGTTTCTGGGCTGGCACTGCAGTTACCGGAAGCGGTTTATTATTTTCTGTTTGGGGGCGATATCACCTGGGGAAAAACTGGAGTCAGGCAGTCACAATAAAAGATGATCACAAACTCATTACAAACGGACCTTACGGCCTTGTTCGCCATCCAATATATACAGGATTCCTAATGGGCTTTCTGGGTTCATCGATTGCCTTAGGAGAATGGCGGGGACTGGTCGCTGTTGCTTTGGTTTTTATTGTGTTACTTCACAAACTCAGATTAGAAGATAAATGGTTACAAGAGCAGTTTGGCAAATCTTATGAATTATATAGTAAAAGAGTGTGTGCGCTGGTCCCATTTTTAATTTAAGCCATTTTTTCTGTACGACCTATCTTCAGATTCTCTATGACGAATATCCTTTTTAATAGCTACTTTTTTGGAGTTACTTCCTCCTGGTACAATCCTTTCCTCGATAAGAGGTGATCGAGATTAGCCAGACCATACACGACAACGGCAGTTACAATTGATGTGTGATTCTGATATTCAGGGATGCTCTTGTTGTACATGTCGCGTTCCGTGTGCCATATCTCGCCATAATTAAAATCATAACCCTTTGTATCTTCAATACCGAAAGTAACTGTTGGTATTCCATTCATTGCGAAATATGCATGGTCCGATCCGCCTGCAGTGGTTGGCTTTGGTCTCGGAGCCTCGGTCCGTTTTGTAAGGGTAAAGGGGAAGTCAGAATTGATGCTGTTTAATGGTTCACATATCTTAACAAAATCATCATACATAGCTTCCGGTACGGTAAGGCTGTTTGCAACAGTGGGACCGCCGTCGCGATTGAGATAATCGGAAATCTTATCCCAACTGGTTTTATTTCTTTCAACCCAGCTTTTTGAACCCCAGAGGCCGAACTCTTCACCTGCCCAGAGGCAAACGAGTATTGTGCGTTTTGGTTTTCCGCCGGCTGCCATAATCAGTCTCGCAGCTTCCATTGTAGGAGTGGCACCTGAACCATCATCTACTCCTCCGCTTGCAACATCAAATGAATCGAGATGACCACCCATCATAACATACTCATTGGGATACTTTGAACCTCTTATAACTCCAATCACATTACAGTATTTTACAGGGCCCATACGAAAATGATTCCGGATGTCAAACTCCAGTTGAAAGTATCTGCGTTCCTTTGCCATCTGTTCAATGATCTTGTACTGTTGTTCATCAAGCTTAATATCTGCTGTTGTAGGAAGAGTTTCAAATGTCATTTTTTCAATGTTTTTCCTGTCGTATAAAGCCCTGATAGGTACAGGGGAGGACTGGATTATTCCCAGAATGCCTGCTTCGCGCATCTCTTTATAAAATAGTGCAGGTTCTTCTTTATAGGGAAGTGCAGCCTTTTGTTCCTTATCCGGATTCTTCCTGTTTTCAATCATTATCTCCCTGTTCTTCTTTGCAATAGTGTCATTTTCAACAATTACCTTTGCCCTGATCGAGTCGCCTTTAGCAGAATAATCAATCGGCCAGCCGGTGTTTGTTCCGCTTATCAGTACCCAGGATCCTTTCAAAGCTCCCTTCATCCTTTCAAATTCCGTCCTGTTCCTGGGTTCAATAAGTACCTGGCCTCTTTGCACACCCTTTGTCCCTGATGTATAGGATGGAGTGGCAAAATGAAGATCCATGCCATTTTCACTTAATAACCTGCCAAACCAGGGACCACGGTCAAACCCCACCGGTAATGAACCCGCTTCGTCCATCTGAACTTCCATCCCCCATTTTTTGAATTCGTAAGCAGCCCATTGTGCCGCATTATCATAGGAACTGGAACCAAGGATTCTTCCTCCAAAACGGTTTGTGAGAATATCCAGATGGTTCATAGTCTGATTATCGGTCTGCCCAATATTAATAATGCTATTTATTACTTTGCTTTCCTGGGCAGACAATGTTGAGAAACTAACAATCATCAGGATAATTAAGAGGCTGAAGGAGATTTTTTTCATGAATATTGAAATTAAAATTTGTCGTACTGTATCAAGTGCAAGCTAATAATTAATTGATAAAGCAGGAATTATTCCAATGTGTTTTAAAACTTATTTGAACCACCTGACTCCGGATTTTAAAAACCTGATCTCTGATATTCAGGTTTTGTTGAGCCACCGGGCCCTTGCCGCTCTCCAAGGAGTTGTTTTAAAACTTCCTCCCGCTAAACAGGTCATTACCAGTCAGCCGTTCAAATCAGGAAATCCGGAAGGTCTTATAAGAAGACAAAAATAAATCACGCTTAGAAATTATTCGATCCTCAGAGCTCTGGCAGGATTGTAATTTGCAGCTTTAATGGTTTGATAACTAATTGACATCAAACCGATAATTAACACAATCAAAGTTGCTGACAGATAAACAAACAAGCTTACCCTAATCTTGTCAGCAAATCCTTCGAGCCAGTATTTTGCACCAAAATATGCAATGGGAAATGCAATTACTGATGAAAGGAGAATCAGGTATACAACCTCTTTCGACAGGAGTCTCAAAACACCATTTATTGATGCTCCGTAGGTTTTCCTTATCCCGATTTCCCTGGTTCTTTTGTTTGTTATATATGTTACAAGACCGAGTAATCCAATGCATGCAATGAGGATAGCAAGTATTGAGAAAAGAATAAATATCTTTCCTGTTTTCATTTCCGACTTATACAGATTATTCCAGGTATCAGTGAAAAAGTCATATTGAAATGGCTGATTGGAAGTAAAACTCATCCACTTTTTCTCAATCTCCAATATCGTTGCATTAGTATTTCTCCCCGAAAGTCTGACAGTTGCATACTGATCGCCGCCTCCCGGCCTCAAAACCGTAAAGCAAACAGGATCGATGGGTTTATGCAATGAAGTAATATTAAAGTCTTTCATTACACCTATAATCCTGAGCTTCTGAAACTGATTCGGACCAGTTGGCTGAAGAATGTATTTTCCAACAGGATCTTTCAAACCCAATGACTTAACTGCTGCTTCATTCAACAATACTGCAAGGGAATCTGTATTATACTCCCGTGAAAAGAATCTTCCGCCGGTAAGTTTAACCCCTAAAACTTCAGGAAAGTCAAAGCTAACCTGAGCCTGTTGCAGCAGGTAGGTTTTCTTTTCAGCATCCTCCTCATTGAAAAATGCATTATTATTGAAATTTCTTCCTGGCACCTGGCGTGAATAACCAACCTTTTCGACACCGGGTATTTGCAGAAGCTGATCCCTGAATGAGGTCATCTGCCTGAAGAAAGCATCTGGCCGGCGAATTACAATAAGGTTTTCCTTTTCAAAGCCCAGGTCCTTTTTTGTCATGAAATTCAGCTGGCTATAGACAATAATTGATCCTATAATAATTACTATCGAAACCGTAAACTGAAATACAACAAGGATACCTCTCAACCTTTTTGACATTGATCCGGGGCTTAAAGTTCCCTTTAATACCTCAACCGGATTAAAAGCAGCAAGCACAAAAGCAGGATAAAAACCAGCCGAAATACCAATGACAATTATAAGAATGATCAGGGAAACAATGCCAATGTAACTATCAAAAATACTGAATGACAGTTCTTTACCAATAAGCTGATTAAATAAATGGCCAAAGGCATAAACAAATAATACTGCCAGGATAGTAGCCATCGTAACAATTATAAGTGATTCGCCTAAATATTGAGAAATGAGACCCCGTTTATTTGCTCCTGAAACTTTTCTAACTCCAACCTCCTTTGCCCTCCCGGCCGACTTTGCAGTTGCGAGATTTACATAATTTATGACAGCAATAATGAGTATCAGAATGGCAATAACTGCAAATATATATACCGTACTTATGGAACCTATTGGTTCAAGATTGTACTGTGTTGCACCCTTCAGATGAAGATCTTTTAAAGGTTCAAGACCATAGCTGAAATCATTGCCGGCTTTTTTGAAATCATCAATGGAATAGCCCAGAATCTGTTGAATCTGGGGACCAACATACTTGGTTACCATTCCCTGGAATTTCTCCTGCAGGATCTTACTGTCGGTTCCGTCTTTCACCAAAATATAAGTATAGAAGTTATGACTTACCCAGTTCTGGTCGTTTGCCTGTCCCGGATAAGTGCTCATGGAAGCAAGCATGTCAAACTTAATGTGTGAATTATCGGGAACATTCTGAACTACTCCTGTTACAGTATAAAGTACAGTATCCGCTTCCACAATAATTTTTTGTCCCATCGGATCCTGATTTCCAAAATACTTTTTTGCGTAATCTTCTGTAAGAATCATTGAACGAGGGCGGACCAAGGCAGTTTTTGGATCTCCTGAAAGTAATTTGAAATCAAGAACGTTGAAGAATGTAGAATCAGCAAACAGAACTCCATCCTCATTGAACTTGTTTTCCCCGAAACGAATAAGCCATGCTCCCATATGAATCACCCTGGTCGCATGTAAAACTTCAGGATAATCGTTCAGCATAGCCTGAGCCATAGGGGCTGAAGTTACAGCCTGATCCAATACTCCTCCTGCCATGCGGCCAATAACTTTCAAACTGTAAATATTTTCATAGTTTTTATGAAATCTGTCATAGCTTAGTTCATGTATCACATACAATGCAATGAACATGAAACTTGTAAGTCCGATTGCCAGACCCCCAACATTCAGAAGAAGATATCCGCTCTGCTTCCTCATGTTACGGAAAAGATTAATAATAAAGGTTTTTAACATATCTGGTGCAGTTAATTTTAGCTGTTATAACAAATAAAAGACAAGAAAAAACTAACTGTGATGCATGACACAGGTAGTTTCCTTATCCTTTATCCGACATCTATTTAACATAACATCATGCTAACTAAATCAGTTACCATTGTAGGGTTGCGACAGGCCTTAAATATCCTGTTCCTGAAATAAAGGATATTGTTGAATTATAGAAGAGCTTACTGTGACAATTACTTTTTAACAAGTTTCAGGGTCGCCCTTTTATTATCAGTTATTACCGCTACAAAATAGATACCAGAAGGTTCATCAGGTGTGATTGTGAAAACCTGCCCTGACTTATAATCATTACTGCTTATTAATCTGCCTGTAAAATCCTGAACCAGTATTTTCACATTCTGATATTCCGATCCTAAATCTATTCTCGTTGATCCGGATGTTGGATTAGGAGACATGACAATCTTTTCATTATAAGTATCCTCAGGAATATTAGTCGGCATACTTTCATTATAGAGAGTTGTTACTTCTTCAGCAGTCATTGCTTCATTATAAATTATCAGTTCGTCGAGTTTCCCTTTGAAATAACCTGCTGTAGCATCTACATAAATCGAGCTTCCGTCAGTATTCAACAGGGCCCCGATAATTACAGATTTGCCAGTTACATATGTTGCAGGGACAAAATTATCAGCACTTTGTTTAAGCTCACCATTTATATAAATTTTTTGCATTGAGCCGCTTATTGTCAGTGTAAACTGATACCAGCTGTTAAGGGGAGCTACAGAATAAGGCGCTGAAATAAAATTTGTCCCGCAATGTGCAATAACGGTGTAAGCATTTGGACTATCGCCTTTATTAAATATTATCAGTACCTGGTTGTAACATCCATTCCCTCCATAGGAGAAAGGAGTCGGGCCATTATCCAGATTGTCGGCATTGAACCAGAATGAAATTGTCCGGTCAGTGGTCGGAAAATTATCTGAAGGGATACGTATATAAGATCCTGCATTACCATCGAAATGATAAGCTTTGTCTGCCTCACCAAACCTGTCTGTAGTAAGTGTAACACCTGTTCCGATATAGTTTGGATTGTTCCCGTTTCCACTCTCGTCATTCGCATTTCCGTTAAACGGGAAAAAAGCAACTAATGCGGTAGATGGTAACTGTGCAAATACGGGCAATGAGAGCAGAATAAGTACTCCGGTAAGCTGTAAAGTTTTTTTCATAGGAAGGGATCGTAAGTGATATTCTTGTAGTTTCTGCTAACCTTATTGTAAAGATATATTTATTTATCCAATTTTCATATATAAGAAAATCGGGAAATTCCTTATGTATTTAGATCATCCAAGAGCATTTAGCATCTATTCCCTATCAACATTTCCCTCGTCATATTTGAAAACCAGTTCCCTTTACAATACCCGGCGGGACCAGACTGGCATTCTCAGGACGACGCTAAGTGCATGTTTTCAGAATGTAATGGCTCCAAAATAAATTTGACTGGCATTATAGAGTCTCGTAACTTAGTCATAGTTAAATATTCGGGACTATGAAATCATCGAAAAGAGAATGTTTGAGTTTTGATTTGATAAAAATGATCTACGGATTATTAGTTCTTTTTCTGATCACAGGTTGTTTAAAGAAACCAACAGTAACTACTGCAGAAATCAGGAACATCACAACAATCACTGCTTCCGGAGGCGGTAATGTGACAACTGATGAAAGTACCCCTATTGCTTTTCGGGGAGTTTGCTGGGGTACAAGATCTAATCCTACTATATACGATTCAAAAACTTATAACGGACCAGGAACCGGAAATTTTACCAGCTCCCTGGACGGGTTGTTAATTGGTAAAACTTATTTTGTGCGTGCATATGCAATCAACAGGAAGGGCATATTTTATGGAAATCAGGTTATTTTTAAGACTAGTCCTGATACTGTTGCTGATATTGACGGGAACATTTACAAGGTTATACAGGTTGGAAAAGGAGTCTGGATGGCAGAAAATCTGAAAACTACCAGATACTCCAACGGAGATTCAATTGTGACATTTACTCCGCCATATGATCCATTATGTAAGTATAAATGGGTGTATGATAATGATGAACGGAATGCTGCTACATATGGATGGCTTTATTCCTGGTATACTGTAAATGATACAAGAAACATTTGCCCGACAGGCTGGCATGTAGCATCTGATTCAGACTGGCACCAACTAGCCCTTGCTGTAGACAGTAATGCAAATTATTCTCAAATTGAAAGTCAGATCGGCGGAGGAAAACTTAAGGAGGCCGATACAATCCATTGGAATAAGCCAAATGAGGGAGCAACCGATGCATTAGGCTTTAGAGCTTTACCAGGTGGTATGATGAACCATGCCCCTTCATTTGAGGGGATAGGAACATATGGTTGTTATTGGACATCTAAGGACTCAACGTTACCTTATGCAGTATATCGTTTGATGGACAATTTTGACATGGGACTGACCCGTTGGATAGGCCCTAAGTGTGACGGGTACTCGGTCAGATGCGTAAAAGATTAATATTTAATTACGTAAGTTATACAGTCTGGCCCTATTTGATCCGGGAAGTCACCTTATCCGGAGAAAATTTGAAGCTGACTCTTTCTCTCTATTTTATATGCCTTAATAAATCTAATTATGTCAGAAAAAGTATTAAACCCTGAATATCTATTTACTGCAATCCGTAGTAAAATACACCCCCGGGCTGCCTGTTGCCTCAACTGTAACTCCAGCGGGTGGAAATGGCATAGTCCAGACACATACTTTTCCCAGACTCGTCATATTGTTTATCCCCAAGTAGCAACCACTCAGGTACCCTTCTCCAGGTCCCAGGTTTGTATTTTTTGAAATATCCAGGCTTGTCAGTTGATTATCGTTACATATCAAAATGCGCAACTTAAGAAGATTAGCAACATCAAGCCTTGTTAATTGGTTATTGGGGCACTCCAGGAATCTTAATTCAGTATTAAATGAAACATCCAGTGTAGTTAATTGGTTCCCTCCACACCATAAAGTCAATAAGGCAGTATTCTTCGAAACATCCAGCCTGGCCAACCGGGTTCCTTCGCATGACAAATTACCTAAATAAGTATTATTCGAAACATCCAGGTTGGGCAACAGGTTTCCTCCGCATGACAAAGTAACTAAATCAGAATTTTGAGAAATATCAAGTGAAGTTAATTTATTCCCTTCGCAATCCAAATATTTTAAAACAAGGCAATCAGTAACATCAAGGTTGGGTATCTGGTTGCCATTGCATCTCAGCGAGATTAAAGCAGTATTTTTAGAAAGATCAAGGCTGGTTAATTTGTTACCAGAGCAATCTAACCAGCCTAATTCGGTATTCCTCGTAAGATCAAGGCTGCTTAATTGGTTAACCCAGCAACTTATGTAAGTTAATTTGGTATTCTTCGTAAGATCGAGGCTGGATAATTGGTTTATGTCACAATTCAAAAGAGTTAAGTTTGTATTCTTAGTAACATCGAGACTGGATAATTGGTTTCCGTTGCAAACCAATTGAGTTAATTCGGTGTTCTTAGTAACAGGAAGACTACCAAGGTGATTATTCCCACAACTTACATTCGATAACAAAATATTATATGAAATGTCCAGGCTGGTTAATTGGTTTTCACTGCAATGTAAATCAGTTAATCCGGTATTCTTGGTAACATCAAGGTCTGTTAATTGGTTATCATTGCAAACCAATTCAGTTAGTCCGACATTTTTCGTAACATCAAGGCTTGTCAATTTGTTGGAATGGCAATCCAGATGAGTTAGATTAACAAATGCTTCAATCCCATTCAGCCGGGAAATATTCTTGCCGCTGACATCCAGATTGTATACCCAGGAAGCCTCTTGTGGACTAATTAT
>CAIPJU010000276.1 GCA_903865465.1 uncultured Bacteroidota bacterium | reverse complement strand
GGGGAAGCAATAAAATAAATCTCTTTTTTTGAAGTTCCCAGCAGTGAAGCTACATCAAAATCCCCTGGCGTAAGAAGGATCTTATCCCCAGTATTAATGTCTATTTTGAAAACATGCCTCCATCCATCAGTTTCACTCATTCTGAGGAAAGAATTTCCTTTGTCGGAAAGTACCAGATCATTGTTTCCCCATATATTGCTTGAAATATCAGGATATTCTATATCGACCCAGGTGCTATCCTTCTCTGTATATTTTTTGGAAAGCAGATCTGCCGAGGGCTTGAAAGTCCAGATGGTCAGTTGGTTTTGTTTCCTGTTAATCTGCTGTATGAGAAGAAGATCCTGATTTACCCACTGCAGCCCGGGAATATAGTTTTCCTTCATGCCACCTTCAACGTTAATCCATCGCACTTTAGCATCTGACAATGAAATTAATCCCACTCGTGCGGCCGAAGGCTCCTGTCCTACTTTCGGATACTGAACCGGAATTATTTTTGAATAAACTGAATCAGTATTGTTTATCATAAAATAAGTTCCGATCTGTGAGGCGTCGAGCTGCCAGAAAGCAATACTCTTCCCGTCAGGGCTCCAGCTGAAGCCGTCTCTTTTTCCGAATTCCTCTTCATAAACCCAGTCGAAGGTTCCGTTTATTATTTTTCCGTTACCATCCCGGGTTAATTGCGTTACAACCCCGCTTTCGAAATCTTCAATGTAAATATTAAAATCATGTACATAAGCAACGTATTTATTCCCAGGATCAAATTTTGCAAACATAAGGGAGGAAGATTTGAATTGCCTGCCTATCTGACGCAGGCTTTTTGATACAAGATCATAAACCCAGAAATCGCCTTTTGTATTCGTCCGCCATACCCGACTTGAATTGGTAAAAATCAGAACCTTGGAACCATCGCCCGACAGGGTGAAGTTCTCAATGAAGATTGGTTTTGAATTAACGGTCAAAGATTCTGCTGATACAAAAATGGTTCGCCTGTATGGATCAACGCTGTATTTTACAAGCTCGTAAGCGCCTTCGGTGTTTGCCGATTTTTCAACTCTAACATATGAAGCCCCGTTTTCAATCCACTGGACTACTGGCGGTCTCTCCTGAGTGAACTCATTGGAATTGAATATTCTGTCGATAGTTAAGAGTTTGCTGTCAGCAATATCCTGACTTTTTAAAAATCCGTTGCCTATAACAAGAATACAAATCGAAAACGTAATAAATAATCTTTTCATGGAGATGAAAATATAACAGGATTAGTAGTTAAAAATCTTCGACAAATCGAGTACTAAGATAAAAAATACTTTTACCTCTCGCTTTGGTTAAAATAGTATGTTTTAAAATCCTGAGCCTGGTTATTGCTGTTCCTGCACTTAAAACATGAGCTAATGTTTCAACCCAAATCCTCTAATCAGCCTGTAAAACCAAAGAAAAAAAAGACCTGCCAGTCCTCCCAACGACCCAAGGATTAGGGCAATAATAGGGCTGATCAATAAATGAAAAAAACCGGCTCCCCAGAAGTCCTGGATTATAAATGCATTAAAGTCAGTCATTCCGCTTCGTACAAAGTCGTCATAATCCCCCTCAGTTGTTAAGACGGCATGTTGTTGAGCTGTTCCGAAAAACAGATAAAATACAATTAAAACCACGCAGAGCCAGATCAGAGAGGCGATTATACTGCACCAGAAAGTGGTTAAAACCGCAGTGAGGAATTTTTGGGATAAGAGAACCATAAATAATCCAGAAAGTGAAAAAAGCAAAAATGCCAGGCCGAACTCGATCTTCCCCATATTTATAATTAACTGATTATCTGGTAATATTATGTACTCCAGGATAATTTCAACACTATACAGAAAGCCTATAATAGTCCCGAATAAAAGAGAATATCCAGGAATCTTTTCATGGATAGCTACAGTACGTTTCAGGCCAAAAACGGATACAATGGCATAAACAAGCAAAATCATCAGGGATGCTATCAGACCACTCAACCCGTTTTTT
>CAIPJU010000275.1 GCA_903865465.1 uncultured Bacteroidota bacterium | reverse complement strand
TATGATTATATTCTTGAACGACAGCTGAAGCCTGAAGCCAGAAAGGATATTCCATTATTATTCAGAGAATTAGGTATCAAGCCAACCTCAATGATCGATATATCGGATGGACTCTCCTCCGAAATTCTTCATTTATGTACTCAGAGCGGCGTAGGTTGCAGACTTTATGAAGACCGCCTTCTTTTCGATAATCAGACCAAAAAGATGGCTGCAGAACTTAATATTAATCCGTTGGTGGCTGCACTTAACGGCGGAGAGGACTATGAGCTCCTTTTTACACTTCCTGTTTCCGATAACGAGAAAATCCGTAATCATCCCGATTTTTCGGTAATCGGATACATTACAGACAGGAGTGAAGGGGTCAACCTGATTACAGCAGGTGTAGGACAAGCAATTCCGATTCAGGCGCAGGGATGGAATCCGTTGAAGGGATGACGTGAGTTTTCAGAACAAGCATTCTATTGTTAACGAATTGGACACTATGTCACTGGAATAGGTGTTTTCTGCTATACCAAAAGTAGTGATCATCGTGATAAAAATGTTCTTCCTTGTTTTGGTCACATTTTTAAATACTTCTATCTTTTGTCTGAGTTTTTTCGAATATTCTCTGTCAATTGTAAATTCGGTTTCTGAGAATTTCACTTCGCAAATATTGATAGTTGCATCTTTTCTGTCAATCAATAAATCGATCTGAGCTCCGTCGGTGGATGCACTCATTGGTGCCGAATACCTCCAAGGTCCATGAAAAGTTTCAACCATTCCGATCCCAAGGGCGTTTTTGATCGGTTGGATATGTTTCATGCAGATGCCTTCAAATGCATATCCTGCCCATGCCAGCCGATGATGGTCGTTTTGCCTTGACATCCAATAACCCTCCCCGGGTTCTCTTTTTCCCAGGGGTTTGATCCAGTCAAAATAGAAAATGGTAAACTCATCGGAGATCCGGTAAATCGCATCATTTGATTTTTTCCCAAACGGAATCCATGAAACGATAAATCCTGACTCTTCCAGTTCTTCCAAAATTTGGGTTGCCGTCCCGCCGCTGGGAATTTTGGAAGCAGATAAAATAAGGTTCCGGTTCATTCCTGAACGGTGCTGCCTTAATACCTCCACGACTTTGATGTGTTGATCGCTATGATCGAAAAGAGATGAAAATAGTCTTTCAAATTCATCCCGGAGAATTCCCAATTTCGAGAAACAAACTTTGTCAACGATCTGAGCTGCTGATAGGCCAGGATCAGCCTGCAAGAGGTAGAACGGGACACCACCCAAGGCCATATAAAGCGAAATGATTTGATATCTCGTAAGTAGAACTCCCCTTGATTTGAGAAAACTTTCAGTTTCCTGAAGTGTGAATGGCAATAATTTGATTTGCCTTGTGAGCCTATTGTGTAGACCCCCTTTTGAATTGACGATTTTTTGAATCATCCACGAAGCTGCTGAACCGCAAACTACCAGAACAAGGTCGGATTTTTTCGAGCCATAACTATTCCAGAAATGGTCGAGTGCAGCCAGAAAATTTGATTTGGGCGTGTTCAGCCAAGGAAGCTCATCAATGAAAATTACCTTTTTACCTTTATTCTGACTTACATTTATCGAATCGATGAAATATTTCAGAAGTGTGAATGCTTCAAACCAGGTACCCGGGGTTTCCGGTTTTATCCCAAGCCCCATCGCGTTTTTAAGCGATAGTGCGAAATTCTGAAGTTGTATTTTAAGAGATGTCTGGTGTACGCCTGAAATTTCAAAACAGATTGAATCCTCGTAATATTCCCTGATCAGAAATGTCTTACCAACCCGACGGCGGCCATACACAGCAATGAATTCTGGTTCTGCCGAGTGAAGGGCTTTTTCTAATATTCCGGTTTCGGCCACCCTTCCTATAACCTTATCTTTTGCCATATCCTGGAATTTGACTGTATTTGACTATCTATGAATAGCCAAAG
>CAIPJU010000274.1 GCA_903865465.1 uncultured Bacteroidota bacterium | reverse complement strand
GGCATAAGGCATCTGTAACGCACAGATTCATCATCCTGATTATCCGCAATTACAAGAGATTTATCGACCAGATGGGAAAGGAGCGGAAGAATACTTTCTCCATCAAGTTCCTTATCCGAACAAACGTCTTCAACTGCTTCAAGGCTGAACTTACCGGCAAAAACTGACAAACGGTTAAACAATATTTGTTCCTGTTCAGACAGAAGGGTATAACTCCAGTCTATCACAGCTTTTAGGGTTTGCTGCCTTGCCGGGGCGGTTCTGCTGGAAGAATATAATATCCTGAACTGGTCATCAAGCCGTTCCAGTATAGCCTCCGGGCCCATATGCCTGATCCTTGTTGCGGCAAGCTCAATTGCAAGAGGTATTCCTTCAAAATGCCGACAAATCTGTACTATAGGTGAAACATTCTGAGGATTCAGTGTGAAGCCCTGTTTACCTGCTGCAGCACGATCCACAAATAGTCTGATTGCTTCATAATGCTGAACTTTTTTTATATCTTTTTCACTATCAGGATCCGGACAGGATAGTGAAGGTATTCTCCATACTACCTCTCCTGAAATGTTGAGCGCTTCACGGCTGGTTGAAAGGATGCGTAAATTATTAACGGACCTCAGCAATTTGTCGGCGATTTCAGCACAGACCTGAATAAGGTGTTCACAATTATCAAGCAGGATTAGCAGAGATCTGTTCTTAATATTTTCAATAAGAGTGTCAATAATCGCTTTGTTGGATTCCTCCTGTATTTTTAATACCTGTATAATTTCTTTTGCAACCAGGTTCGGATCTGTGACTGGCGCCAGATCGATAAACCATACTCCGTCTTTATATTGTTCAAGAAGGCTTGCGGCAATTTCCTGAGATAGTCTTGTTTTTCCGCATCCGCCTGAACCTGTAATAGTGACAAGACGGTTCTGAAGAAGAAGGTTACGGACTTCCTTTATCTCATTTTCCCTGCCTACAAAACTGGTTGCAGATACAGGGAGGTTATGTTTTTTTTCTTCAGCAGGTTTAATCCTTCCAAACCGGTCATCAATATCAGCCTGTATCTCCCGGCTCACCACCTGGCCAGTTGTATCAGGTGCTTTCATGCTTTGAATAATATCCCTGATTCCGAGCGCTGCTTTATTTATCTGATTCCGGTATCTTGTCTTGTTTAGATTGATTTTTTCATCGTCCCGGGGAGTGAGCGGTCTGTTAACCCCGGGCTCTTTATATATGAATTCAATGCTTCTAAGCACACCTCCAAGGACCGATTCGCATAATTTACGATCTTCATTGTCAAGATCATGAATTTGCACAGGCAGCACACGTTTGGCTACATTGCCGCCAGGAAGCCTGATATTCATTCCAAACTGATCCAATGACGCCTTATCAGCAAATGCCAGGAATTCGTGTTCCCATGCGAATGACCTGGGATCACAATAGGTTCTTGAAATAACCGGAATAAAGATCAGACACCTGAGTTTTTCACTCAGAGAGGCAGCGACATCATGAGTCTCCAGCAATCCGTCATGAGGATTAATGTCAAAATATACAGAGACATCTTCCTTGAATGTTGATTCAAGCTCTTCCTTAAGAGATTCTACAAATTCACTCACCCACCTGTCGCCTTTGTTGTCTTTCTGGCGATATGAGATGAAGATGTCGTATTCATAATCGGGGATGATGCTGGCCATTGAAAGAGTATAATATACAATAGTAAATTTATATTAACACCCTGAATATAATTTTGTTCGATAGGCTATTAATAAAATCCGTATAAACAAATCCCGAATGGAAAATTGAGGTATTTAGGGAGAGGCCTGGGAAGGAGAGGTATTTTGGGTGATGCAGGAAAGAGAAGGATTTTGGGCGAGTATAATGGTAGGATTGCCCGCTTTGCTCGCTATCCTCTGGTGGTAACAGCCCAAAGAAAAAGCCCTGCTGCATTCGCACCAGGGCTTTTCCCTTGCAACGGAGACTGATCAAATATCTAACCTTGATTTGATTCAGGACATGATTGATATTTGTGTAATTGAGGAGAGCTTGTCCTATATTT
>CAIPJU010000273.1 GCA_903865465.1 uncultured Bacteroidota bacterium | reverse complement strand
CACTATTTTAATCCAGAGAAATCCCAGCAGGCCTGTCATACTAATGGTATTCGTAATCTTCAAACCCTCTTTGGTCTCTTCAAATATGTGATTGTCGTACATTTTAGCTAAAGGGAATTTTGTAACATCGAGGAATCCTTTATTTTCCACCGTTTCAAGTAACTCTACTTTTACATCAGGTCCTCCTTTGGGGCGTAAAATAAAATGATTTCCTTTTTCAAATTTTCCTTCGAGCCTGGCAAATTCAATGCCTTTATCCCAGGTATGCCAGTTATTGACATCAGCAAAAAGTTTCCACATCTGTTCTTTTGTTACCTCTTTGGTTACGATTGAGTGAGATCTTGTCCACATACTTTAATAGTTTAAATAAATAATATATGTGCAAATATAATATGTATACATATTATATGCAAATTTATTTTACTGGGAACTAACTCTTATTCTGCTTTTAATACAGTATTATAAGTTATAGTGCAGTAAATTAGAGTAGTATAAAAACAGAACCAGCTTTGTGAATTTTAATCAGGCTTATTTTTCGATTTGCTTTTGAGTGAAAGGAACACATACAGGATATTTAAAAGGCTTTTCGGAGTGGGCTCATTATTTAAGTTCAAATCTCACCAGAATTGAATAATCCAGTTTAATTTTTTCAAACTCAATGTCCGGTTCCTGAGATTCTCCTACCGAGACAACTGAATTGGAATAGCCACGTACCTGTATTCCTGCGACTCTGCCAGATAAGGAACTAACAAAATTATTATCAAGTTCCTGAATATAAATTGCTTTTCCGATATCCTCATTAATAGCAGTAGCAATTGATTTTGCCTTTTCCTTGGCCGCTTTAACGGCATTTATTTTTACTTGTTTCCTGTATTCCTGAATTTTGCTGCTTTCGATTCTGTTTATTGATATGTTCGAAATCCCAAGCTTCTGTAGTTCAAGGAATACTTTCCCTGCACTTTTTGCATCTCTTACAAGTAATTCATACTCTTTTGTTAAAAAGATGTCAGATTTAGCGATCCAATAGCTCCTGAAGTTACTCGAATAGTCCTTGATCGATAGGTCTTTTTTAGTATCAACTCCAATATCCTGTAATTTTGCCACCATCGGGTTTTCAATTTCAGAGAGACTTTTCCCTTTTATTTCTTTCTCGCTGATTATTATTTTAAGATAGATCTCATCAGGAACTATTTCCAATTCTGCTTTTCCTGTCACTTCGATGTAATTCTGATCGATAAAATTCTTTTCTCCCGTCTGACCGGAAACAGTCGCAGAGATTAAAAGCAATAGTGAAAAAATGACATATTTCATTGAGATTCTCTTTTTAGATTTTGTTTTTTGAAGCAGCAAATTAAAGTAATGCACCTGGTCAGGAGGGCAACTGTTAATCAGGTTTTCGTTTCGATTCGCTTTTAATTGAAAGGAACACCGATAGGATATTTAAAAGGCTCACTATTATCACCAGCAATATACCCAGGTTTGGTCTTGAGACCAGCTTATTGTGATCAATGATGAAGAGCGATCCAATAATAAGCCCGATTGAAACTAATAAAATAGCCAGTCTCAGATTTTTCTTAATATAGAAATTAGAGCCTACCGGAAGCAGTTGTAATTGTTTATTTATTGATCTCTAATTTAGTCCATCCATTATTCCCAATCATTGAGAAACCATTGGAAGGTTTTTTTGAAGAGCTGACAAATTTGAATGATATGGTGGAATCATTTACCCATTTATAAGTGACCTTATCATAATTGTCTTTTAAGGTTTCTGCTGATTCATAAGCCTTTAGTTCCTTGTTTTCGAGCCTGTACATTATAGTATGATACATGTTGCTTTCACCAATACGAAAGATCTCAAAATCCTTATCCTTATGGGATGCAAGATTGATTAAATCAGGTTGTCGCCCCTGAAGATCCTTTTTCTCAATAACAGGGACAGT
>CAIPJU010000272.1 GCA_903865465.1 uncultured Bacteroidota bacterium | reverse complement strand
GGTATATAAAGCATTTTTTAAGAGGTTTTATTTAAAACTGTCTTTAAATTGTGAGAACAGTTTTTCAATTCTTACAACACAAAGGCGTTTAATATTATAGCCCACTTCATTGCGAAGTTATTATCAGCTAAAAAAAGTAATACCAGGATAAGGGCAGAAGCTGATCTGCCAGTTCAACAGACCTTGGTTGTGGCGCGAATTAATCTGGTTATTACTTAAATCAGTAAACAAAGGCGGCATTTGAAAAGCAGAAGCCGGAACCCCGGATGCGGATTCCGCTGTTGGGTAGTTTTTAAGCAATAAAGAAGTGCATGCCTTATTTCTATTCAAAGAGTAATAGATAAAGTATTGATAATTAAGATTATATATTATAAACCAAAAAAAGTAAATGTTATAAAATGATGAAAAGAGGAAAGAGAGAATTATCTGTTCTGATTATTCTTGTGGCAGTATTGTCAGGTTTGCAGGCACAGCAGACTGTTGCTTCGGGAGGAGGGAACGGATCAGGTACCGGAGGCTCGGTAAGTTATACCGTCGGACAATTGGTCTATACAACATCTTCAGGAACAGGAGGATCGGTAGTTCAGGGAGTTCAGCAGCCCTATGAGATATCGGTACTGACCTCGGTTAAGGATGCGGAAAGTATAACACTGAATCTCAGCGTTTATCCCAATCCGACAAGGGATTACCTCATTTTAAAAATAAAGGGATTAAGCGATATAAACTTTGTTGCCACCCTGTATGATATGAATGGAATGATGGTTCAGACCCTTAAAGTGGATTCGGAAGAAACTACGTTTCCAATGCAGGAGTTTATATCCTCTGTTTATATTCTTAGAGTTACTCAGGGAAACAGGGAGGTAAAATCCTTTAAAATAATAAAACATTAAGCCCTGATGATAATCCTTATTAGTTACTGTGTTTCACGTTAGAGAGATTTTGGATATCATCACAGGTGCAGATTCATGAATAATTGAGCAAATACTAAATAATGATTTTTATATGAAAAAAAGTTTACGAATTTTTAGCAGAGCCGCCATCCTGGCTTCACTACTTTCCTCTTTCTTCTTTGTGTTTTCTGTCTCAGCCCAGTCGCCGAATAAGCTTAGCTACCAGGCAGTGGTAAGGGATGCCGGCAGCAAACTGATACAGAACCAGAGCGTTGGTCTTCAAATCAGTATTCTCCAGGGTAATGCCACAGGCTCTGTGGTTTATTCTGAAAACCATACAGTTTCTTCTGATGCCGATGGTCTGGTGACACTTGAAATCGGAGCAGGTACTCCCATACTCGGAAACTTCGCATCGATTGACTGGTCAGCGGGGCCATATTTCCTCAAAACGGAGATTGATCCTGCCGGAGGTTTAAATTATACTATTACCTCAACAAGCCAGCTCTTAAGTGTTCCCTATGCACTTTATGCAGGACGAAGCGGAAATGGCTGGTCTCTTTCAGGTAATAGCGGAACTTCATCTTCCACAAATTATATTGGTACTAATGATAATGTTGATGTTGTTTTCAGGAGAAACGGCTTTCCTTCAGGCATAATAAGTGATAATAACACTTCCCTGGGCCTATATGCTAATCCAGCAAACAGTGGGGTTTATAACATCGCAATCGGTCCCTATTCTATGGCATCCAATGCAGGAGGATTAGCAAACACGGCAGTGGGATATTTCTCTTTAAATGCCAACTCAACGGGAAACTATAACACGGCAATCGGACAGAAATCACTCGTTTCCAATACTGGGGGAAACGATAACACCGCCACAGGTTATAATGCCATCTTTTCCAATGTTGAGGGGAATAGTAATACTGCATCCGGATCAAATTCCCTTTTCTCCAACTTAAGCGGCAGCGACAATGTTGCTTTCGGATTCGAAGCCCTCAAATTAAATACATCCGGAGGCTATAATACAGCCAGCGGTTCAGGCTCACTCTATTTAAACACTGTGGGATATAATAATGCCGCCTTTGGTTATAAATCACTCTATAATAATACTGTGGCTAATAACTCGGCATTTGGAGGAAGTTCGCTTTATTCCAACACCACAGGCTACAACAACACTGGTTGCGGTGCAGGGACGCTTTATTCCAATACTTTGGGAATTTACAATACTGCTCTGGGAGGCTTTGCTCTGTATGGCAACGTGACAGGCAATAGCAATACAGGAACGGGAACTTATTCACTCTACAATAACTACGACGGAAACTATAATACGGCCAGCGGATATACTGCCCTTTATTTAAATTATTCAGGTAGTTTAAATACCGCCAGCGGAGTTGCTTCACTTTACTCCAATAATTCAGGGTCAAGCAACACCGCCACGGGTTACAATTCACTTTTTTCAAATATTAGTGGTGATAATAACACTGCCACTGGAGTCAACTCTCTCCTTGACAACAATACCGGACACGAGAATACAGCAACAGGTGCCGGATCACTGGCAGGCAATACATCAGGAAGTTATAATACTGCCAACGGATACAATGCGCTCAATTCCAATCAGGATGGCTATTCAAATTCAGCCAGTGGATACTATGCCCTGTATTCAAATACCTCGGGAATAAGTAATACGGTAAGTGGCGTACAGGCCGGATTTTATAACAGTTCGGGTTCCGATAACACTGTTACAGGAGCAAGTGCTTTACAATCAAACACTATGGGCAATAATAATACGGCAATAGGTTTTTATGCTCTTTCATTAGCGACCGGGAGTAATAATATTGGTATAGGCTATAATGCACAGGTGCCAAATTCATCGGGAAGTAGCCAGGTAGTTATTGGCGATGACGGCATTTTATATGCTGGTATTCAGGTACCCTGGACTATTACTTCCGACAGGAGACTTAAAACTAAAATAGCCAGTTCCGATCTGGGACTCGCTTTTATTAAAAATCTCAGCCCTGTTTCGTATGTGAGAACTAACGATAAAAATAGTAAGACCGAGTATGGCTTTATTGCTCAGGAGGTTGATGAGACTCTGAAAAATACCGGGCAGACTAATTCGGGGATGGTTTCAAAAGACGATGCAGGAATTTACAGCATAAGATATAATGACCTCATGGCACCAATGGTTAAGGCTATTCAGGAGCAGCAGGTTCTGATTGAGAATCAGAAACAGGAGATCGACGACCTAAAAATCATGGTATCTCACCTGTCAGAAAAAAGAGGAAGAAGAAAATAAATTTTGCCTCTTAACAGCAACGGCAGGTTTTCTCTTAAAAAAGAATAAATGGTATTGGCAAATTTGATTCTTTTCAGGAAAAACCTGCTTTTGTTTTATTATGAATAGTTCCTATTGTTTCCTCATTACATCTCTTATTTGCCCCCAGCTTACAAGGATGATCTGGTTCTTCTTCAATAAATTCTTAAATTCATTACTTGTAACAAGGTCGAGGTCTTTTTGTCTCCACTCTGAACCATAATCGGGATGTCCGTTGCATATTTTCCTCATCTCGTCATTGTCTATGGCCAGGTGTACTATAATCTGGTTCAATCCGGGTTTCAGCTCTTCAATGCCTTTTTTGTAAGCATCAATCCAGTTTGCAGTAACCATTTTAGGATCAAGCATGAACAGATTGTCGAGAAGAAAAATCTTAGATTCAAGGGTCCTGGCAACATCGGCCGGGAACATGGCAACATACTCTCGCGGAAGGAGGAAAGGGAGTTTGTATTGAGTTGCAAGATCAATATAAACTTTTATCAGTTCCGGATTTGCGAGAACACTTCCCATATGAGTGTCGAGATGTGAAGGTTTAATCCCGGCTGCAATTGCCTTGTCGATCTGGGCCCTCAGTTCTTTCTCTGCTTCAGCCCCTTTTGCCGTTTTTCCCAGATCCTCAACAGTCGCGTAGAAATGGCCATCTTTGTCAAGAAGGCTGGGAATCTCACTTGCAGGTCTTATGCCTCCCCATTTGTAATTATCCCATTCAGCAGTCATCGTAAGATGAATGCCAGCATCAGCGGAGGGGTGTAGATTAAGCCATTTTATTATATCGCCTTCTGCAGGGCAGGGCATCATAATACTACCCGAGGTGATCGCCTTGTCATCGAAGGCCTTGATGCAGGCGGTGTTAACGGCTGAAGAGAGACCCATATCGTCGGCATGTATGATCAGGAGCTTTGAGTCGTGAGCGTATCCCAGCAACTCCGCGAGGTTTTTGTTAGCCTGTGCACCTGAGGCAAGGCAAAACAGAAGTGAAGTGAGGAAAAGAAGTATCTTTTTCATAATTATTATAATTGGTTGATGTTTAAATTAATGGTTAGAAAAATTTTGTGATCTGGAAGGATAATCCCCTGTTATATGATTCTGAGTTCATTAAAGTTGAGATATTTTTGAGGCCATATTTAAAGACCAAACTCATTTGCAGCTTCATATATCTCTCTCCGGCGCCTAATTCAATTCCGGCATCCTTATCGGAGTAGAGCTGTGACATAGGGGAACCTTTGCCTGTAACAGCAAAGTTGTACCTGAGGAATCCGCCCAGTAAGGCAAATATAATAGGCTTGCTCAAATCGTCAGCAGGAGTGGAAATTAAGAAATCGAATCTGGGTGAGACGGAATGCATTCTTATCTTACCGTCTTCAGTATTGCTTCCGGTCATCTCGTAGAACAAAGCCGGCTGGAAATAGAGATTACTGGCAAGTTTTATCTGGGATGTGATTCCTGTTTCAATAGCAATTACCGGTTTTGCACTATAGAAGATACCCTTGTAGGTAAGGTGATTGGTGCCAGCCCCAAATGTTAATCCGGTAAGAACCAATGGGTCGACTGATTTTTTTATGAAATGTTCATTCGCTTCAATAGTATCCATATTGCCCATATCTGTCACTATATCTGACAGGAGTGTAACAACCTTAGCCATACCTTCATAATCGAGCAGGTTACTGTCATCTTCCGGTTTATGAAAGGGGGAAAGAAGTCCGGTGGTAATGTAAAAAGCGGGAATATTGATTTTTCCAAATGACCATGTGTCGGTTCGGGACTCAATCCGGCGATCGTATGTAACAACCGGAATTCCATCGTGTCGGGCAATTTCGCTGACGATCTTGTCTCCATTTTTGATAGAACTAAATCCATTCAGATCGATTCCCATGTTTTTTCCGAACATTCCAACCATATCGAGACTAAACATAGCCTTTATTTTAAGTGAATCGGTCTTCAGATTTTCGGCAAATGCAGAAGAACCTATGAGACCTGCTTCCTCCCCGTCGAAGGCAATAATGAGTACACTTCTTTTTAATCTCTCCTTTCTATTGAGGAGAATTTTGCCTGTCTCAATAATCGTTGCAACACCCGAGGCATTGTCGTCGGCTCCGTTATAAACCGTTTTAGCACCACCCCATATTTTCCATCCCAGATGATCGTAATGAGCTCCAACAATAATATATTCCTTCTTCAGTACCGGGTCGCTTCCTTCAATTAAGCCAATAATGTTTTTGCCATCGATGAGAGAGGATCCGCTAAAATGAAAAAACTCCTGGACATAATTATTATTTATCTCCGAAAAGCCTGCACGCCTGTATTGTGAAGTAATATAGTCAACAGCCATCTGTTTCTCAGGGAAGCCGAAACCTCTTCCGGAGAAAGAATCGGAGGCGAGAGTAGTAACATGATTCCTCAGGTTAATAAGCAGTTCATCCTGCCCATACATTGGCGCTGTGAGTGGTAAAAAGTAAGTAAGGAGAAGTATTAACCGTTTAAACATATTGCTAATTTATTATTTCCTAAAATTAATAAAAGTTGTCATTACTTCCCTCCTGAAGGTTTTTAGCCTGTGATCTTTTGGTAAATACTTTAATACATCATAAATTTGAAGGTCAAGCCAATTCAGCTTTACCTTAAAGAATAACTATGGACACCATTCCATTCAATTCCATTTCAATAATACTCAGGTCGCTTGACTTTGCTGCTAAGCGTCACAGGAGCCAGTTTCGCAAGGGAGAGGAAAAGACTCCCTTTGTAAACCACCCTATACAGGTTGCTAACCTCCTTGCCAATGAAGGTGGAGAAGCCGATCCGGTACTCTTATCTGCGGCAGTACTTCATGATGTAATTGAGGATACAGTAGAGACAGTTGAGGATAGGAATGATCTGATAGCTGAGATAAGGGAAATATTCGGTGATGAGATTCTCTCGCTCACACTCGAGGTAACGGACGACAAGACGCTTGTGAAGGAGGAGAGAAAACGTATGCAGATTGAACATGGTCCGGGGAGGTCCGACAGGGCAAAAAAACTGAAGATTGCCGACAAGATTACGAATATCCGCGACCTTATGTATTATCCGCCTGCAGGGTGGCAACGGTCAAGGATCATTGCTTATTTCGACTGGAGTGAACAGGTAGTAGCCGGACTCCGCGGCGTTAATGCAAAACTCGATAATCTGTTTGATGCCGAACTCAGAAATGCGAGGAGTATGTACAGGGCTGATAGCTGACAATATTCTTCAGAGAGTAATAATTACTTTTCCACGGGGCCTTCCGGTTTCAGCTTTATCAAAAGCCTCAGCTGCTCTTTCAAGCGGGAAGATGTTTTCAATAAAGGGTTTTAGTTTTTTTTCAGCGAAAAGTCTTTCTATTTCTTCATAATCTTCTGGCAATGACCGCATGTTTGATGATGTGAGCTTTTTATTGAAAAGCAGGGTGATAAAAAATGCCGGTATAAGTGAAGTGGGTAAAAACAGTGGCGAGGCATAGGTACCACCTCTACTTAAAAAGTGCAGGATCTGACCATATCTCATCTTCCCCCAGCCATCAAGAATTGCATCATATTTTTCACCGTTATTTGAAGCAGAGGCATCGCTATAGTCTAAAGTATTATCTGCTCCAAAACTTTTTGCCAGAGAGCAATTCGATTCACTGCATACCGCTGTAACAAATGCTCCTTTTGCTTTTGCAATCTGAACAGCAAAATGTCCGACACCCCCGGTTGCTCCATTTATAAGTATATTGCTTCCGTTATTGATCCTGCATCTTCTTAATCCGTTAAGAGCAGTAAGTGAAGCTACCGGCAGTGAAGCAGCATCCTCGAATGACATATTTTCAGGTATCAGTCTTGCATATTTAGTTTCGATACAAAGAAGCTCAGCCAATGCTCCCTGCTGAGCGAAAAAGATTGGAACCGCTCCATAGACCCTGTCACCAGGTTTAAAGCCAGTGACTCCTGTCCCGATCTTTTTTACTACACCGGCAAAATCGGAGCCAACTATTTTGGGAAAATTTGCTTTCACAATAAACCTGAGGTTCCCGTTTTTGATCTT
>CAIPJU010000271.1 GCA_903865465.1 uncultured Bacteroidota bacterium | reverse complement strand
TGTCCTTGGGGATGGAACTCCCAGGTTTAGTCCATTCTTTATCCCCAAGATGATCGGGGACATAGCTGCCGGTTTGATTTCAATAAAATATGGTTTCCGCGGGCCTAACTTCGGAACTGTATCGGCATGTGCATCATCAACAAACTCAATCATCGATGCCGTAAATTACATTCGTTTGGGGAAAGCTGATCTCTTCGTAACAGGGGGTTCTGAAGCTAGCATCAATGAGCCCGGAATTGGCGGGTTCAATGCATTGCAGGCGCTTTCCACAAACAACGATGAATTTCTTTCTGCCTCACGACCCTTTGATGTCACCCGCGACGGTTTTGTTCTCGGTGAGGGAGCAGGCGCTCTTATTGTTGAAGAGTATGAGCATGCCAAAGCCAGAGGAGCCAGGATATATGCTGAAATTATAGGGACAGGCCTTACAGCTGATGCATATCATCTCACAGCACCTCATCCCGAAGGACTTGGTGCACGTAATGTGATGAAGCTTGCTATCGAAGAGGCAGGACTTAAACCATCGGAGATTGATTACATTAACGTTCACGGAACTTCAACACCACTGGGCGATGTTTCTGAAACCAAGGCTATTGTTGCGGTTTTCGGCGAACATGCCTATAAGCTCAACATCAGTTCAACCAAGTCGATGACAGGTCACCTGTTGGGAGCTGCCGGCGCTGCTGAAGCCATTGCTGTAATAATGTCCGTAGTTCACAACGTAATCCCTCCAACAATTAACTTCAGAAATCCCGATCCTGCTATCGATCAAAATCTGAATCTGACCCTTAATACGGCACAGGAGAGAATTGTAAATTATGCGATCAGCAACACATTCGGATTCGGAGGACATAACGCTTCAATAGTCGTCAAAAAAGCTGACATTTAGTGTCCGTAAATAAAAGACTTAATGGTGCTCAGATTCCGAACAAGCGGGAACTGCGCTCCATTCTGAAAAAAATGGTTGGCTTCCGCCCGGGAAACACAAGCTTATATGAAGCTGCCTTCACTCACCGATCAGCTACGCTGACCCTCCCCCATGGGCAAAAAGTAAACAACGAACGACTCGAGTATCTTGGAGATGCCATACTGGATGCTATCCTTTCGGATTATCTCTTTGAGAAATTCCCAAATGCCAGCGAAGGATTCATGACCAAGATAAGGTCGCGGATCGTAAACAGGGATGTCCTGAACCAGTTGGCCATCTCGATGGGGATAAACAATATCCTCATAAGCAAGATCAATTCGTCACAAAACACCAAGAATCTTTACGGAGATGCTTTTGAAGCGCTGATGGGGGCACTGTTCCTCGACAAAGGTTTTAAAAGGACTAAAAAGATCTTTATAAAACATGTACTCAATAAATATTTGGATATCAACAATATAATTCAAACTGACACAGATTACAAGAGTCTGGTCTTTGAATGGGTACAAAAACACAAATCAAATCTCATCTTCACCTATAAGGAGGAATATGATTTTAACCAGAAAAAATCTGTTTTCTCAACCACTCTCTTTATCGATAAGGCAGAGATGGGTGAAGGCCACGGGGATTCGAAGAAAGAGGCTGAACAGGAAGCTGCCCGTCAGGCCTGGACGAGTCTGAAAGATAACTGAAATGAATATTTTACCTGACTGATTTTTTACATATATTTACCCCAAGGCGTAATAATATGGAAAAAGGTCAGAAGATCACAAAGCTCCGTCTTGATGTTAGCGGCCAGGATGAGTTCACCTTTCTCGGACTTGTATCCGCTGAACCGGATTATAAACTATCGCTTGCAATTAACCGGAAACTTAAGCTCTCATTGCGTCATGCCGATCCCGCTATTATCCCTAACGATTCACCCGATGAACTTTCCTTCAGCCGGTATGCCGACAGCAGCAAATCGCCTGAAATAGCCTTCTCCCTTTTTTCAAACCGGTCTGCCGGGAATGTTCTCATCAAAAAGCTGAAGAATGTCGATTTTATTCTTACAATTCATGACCCTGAATCCTCAGTTATTATTTCGGAAATTATTGCCGGATTAAGGGAGATAAAAATTATAACAGCAGTATTCAATCTCGACATGAGTACCATTAAAGATAAGAATCTGCAGCTTCTGACTGATTAGAAGGTGGTTTCAGGGTCAGGTAATAAATGACAAAAAAAAAGAGCCGCCTTTCAGCGACCCCTTTTTTTTGATAACCCTAAAAACTAACCTAACCTATGAAAAAAACCTCTAATTGTATTATTCAAATTTCGTGCCAAATCCTATGCAAATATAAAACCCATAATGGAGATAAAAAAATCATTTTCCTTAATTAGCTGAATATTAACAATATTTTAATAAAATGTTAAAATATTTTATTTTTGCAGGGCACACGGCTTATTAATATATCATCTTTCACCCCGAGTTGTTAAAGTAAGTTAAAGCGGGGAAATATAGAATTTATCCAAGTATTTTTGTATCAGAATGAAAAGGAAAAACATAGCGCTGCTTGCCCTCTTTTTTTCTCTGGC
>CAIPJU010000270.1 GCA_903865465.1 uncultured Bacteroidota bacterium | reverse complement strand
CTCCTCATTGGCAAGGGGCAAATAATTAAATCAGGAAGTGTTAACGAAGTGGTTAACAGTTATATGTCGCTGCATGACAGTCATAACGATGGTTCTATAGACCTCAGATTCCATCCTGGAAGAAAAGGTTCGCAGGAGGTAAAGCTTGAGAAAATAGAACTTTGCAATCAGAATGATGAGATTACAAGTACTTTTAAACTCAAGGATGACCTCAGCATTCACCTTTTCTTCAATGCGGCAGAACATGTCAGTAATTTGATGATAGTCATTGAGATAATTGAATCAACAGGAGATATAATAGCTAAAATCCACGATTCCGATTCGGGTTTCAATCTCAGGAATGTGGATGGTCATTTACATATTTCTACAACAATCAGAGACATAAGGCTTTACCCTGGCAGATATCACATCTCGGTATCCTTGTTAAGCCGGATACTCGACAATCATTTTGACAGCTTTGACTCTATTGAATATGCCGCATCATTCGATCTGGTCAATCACGCAATAAACCGAAAACTATTGAGGGAGAATGGATTACTATTGCTAACCCCCGAATGGAGAGTTCACGGACAATAAGAGTAAAGCATGCTTACAGAACCAAAAATATCAATAATAACAGCCTGCTTTAATCATGGCCGCTACATTGGTGAAATGCTGCAATCAGTATATTGTCAGACTTTTCAGGAATTTGAAGTAATAATTGTTAATGACGGATCGACTGACAACACTTCTGAGATCCTCTCGTCGGTCACAAACGGGAAAGTCACAGTGATTAATACAAAGAACAACGGACCCGCTTTAGCCAGGAATATAGCTATTAGCCATGCTAAGGCTCCGGTCATCATGAATCTCGATGCTGATGATAAGATAGCCTCTGATCTTCTGGAGAAAGCATACAAAATATTCACAGAAAATGAGAATGCTGGTATTGTTCATTGCGATGCAGAATGCTTTGGTGCCAGAGTCGGGAAATTTGAAATCGGTGACTATTCAATTAATAATATGCTCTATAGTAACAGGATCAATTCCCAGTCATTTTTCAAAAGGGAGGACTGGGAAAAAGTCGGCGGTTATTCCGATGAATTAATATACGGGATGGAAGACTGGGATTTCTGGCTGCTACTTATTGAGCTGGGAAGAGATGTAATTAAAATACCTGAATCACTGGTCTTTTACAGGACCTACAAAAGTCTTCCCGAATCGCGCTCCGGAAGAAGGAAAACAGACAGGCTGAAAGCCCGGGAATCGCAGTTAATAATTTTTCAACGGCACAAGAATCTTTATGCTGCATATCCTGATGCTATTAGGTATTTTTCATCCCTTGAAGATAAAATTTCAGGTGAGAACTTTGCAGTAAGACAGATTAAAAACCTGTTCTTTAAATACTCCCAAAAGTACTACTGGAAATTTGCAGGGAAGAACTTTTTCAAAATTATAAGAAAACTAAGGTAAGGAACTGATAATTTGTAAAACAGATGCAGACAGTCAATGATATATCAGGAAATGTTGAACCTCTGTTTTCAATCATTACTCCAACATACAGGAGGCCATCCTTGCTGAAAAGAACAATTAACAGTGTGCTCTGCCAAACCTTCCGGAATTTTGAGCATATTATTATTGATGATGCCAATGATCCTGAAACGGAAAGAGTTGTTAGCGGTTTTATGGATAGCAGGATCAGGCTCTATTCTCACATGACTCAGTCTGGCGCAGCAGCATCATATAACTCAGGTATTAAAATCTCGAAGGGTAGTTTTTTGTTATTCCTCGATGATGACGATGAGTATCTTCCTTCTTTTCTTGAAAAGATGAATAAATACTTCCTTAATGCGACGCCGGATATCGGTTTTTTCTGGACAGGATTTGAACGGGTTCTGGATACAGAAGAAGGTGAAAAACGTTTATTATCAAAGATATGGCCTTCCAGTTTCAAAAGCAGGGAAGCAGGAATTGTTGAAGCAACTTCAATTGGCAATGGTTATGGCGTTTGTATTAGAAGAGAATGCATTGATGCCATAGGTTTATATGATGAAACAATTCAAACCGGCCAGGATACCGAATTTCTTTTTCGGCTGGCTGAAAAATATAATTTTGAAACTATACCCGAAGT
>CAIPJU010000269.1 GCA_903865465.1 uncultured Bacteroidota bacterium | reverse complement strand
GCTAATCTGCTAACTTAGTTGACTTTAATTGGTTATTTAGGTTGATTACGAATCATAAGGAGTTGCATAAAACCAATATCTTATGATTCGTGTCAATTAAGTTCATAATTCTATCTTATGTGATTAATTTGAATTTTGGGATGAAAATATTTAAAAATGGATATGTATTTTTATTTAAATAGGCACTATTTGATAGTTCTTGCAGGGTTGTTCTGTGGTATAATGAGCATTTTGACCGGAGGCTTCGGAATTGTGTCGTTGGATAAACTGACCCAATTTATAGTCTTTGTGACTGTGATATTCGAAATCTTTTATTTGTCAGAAGCAGATTCCAGAGAATATAAAAATAGATGCATTATTCTTATGGTTATACTTCTGATCTATAGTATTCTAATTAATCCATACCTGGCATTAGCAGGATTTATTATACAATCAGTTTTATTTTTCATACCAAATCCTACAACTGTTCCGCAACCTGATTATAAATCAGATTCGCCCCTAAAATATGGATTAAGAAATATGCCTCCATGGAGGATAATTATTTGTTTTGTTTATGCCTTGTTTCTGATTTTACTTAAAGTACGGTTATATCAGTCCTGAATGTAAAAGATAAATAAAATTCAAAAAGGTCAGAATGCTCATAGAGACCCATTAAAATTGAAAAATACTGAAGTTGTTGCAACAGGAAGGAACCATCTTTACCGACTATATATTTTGCAGGGCAGGATATTACCGGAGAGAATGTTAAATAGGCGATATAAAAAAATGAGATAAAAGCATGACTTGTTTGACATTCTCAGAGAACAAAAAGCGCCACGGAGTGGCAACTTAATTCAGCCCGGGGCGAAACCCCGGGAAATATAATTTTATCCGACAGCGCCCTGTAAGGGCAGATTAATCGAACATAGAATGGCACAATCATTATCAAAATTATTCGTACACATTATTTTCCACATTGGAGTCAATTCCTGCACTATTCGTACGAAGGAAAAGCAGGAACTCTTCGCCTATATAGGTAGCATCATAAAGGACAATGAATCAATACCTGTCCTGATAAATGGAATTGAAGACCATGTGCATATACTATGTATAATGTCGAAGAACATTGCCCTGGCCAGACTGGTAGAAGAGATAAAACGGCACAGCAGCCGATGGATTAAAACCAGAGATAATCATTACAAATGTTTTGCATGGCAGGGAGGCTATGGAGGATTCTCAGTCAGTCCTTCATTACATCATAACACAAAGCTCTATATTGAAAACCAGGAAGAGCACCATAAGAAAATGACATTCAAAGATGAATACATTTTGTTATTGCATGAATATGGAATTGAATATAACGATCAATTTCTCTGGACGGATTAAGTTGCCCTTACAGGGCGATTGCAGATGATGGTTGATCTACCCGGGGCCTTGCCCCGGGCTGAAATAAGTATGGCTTTCAGCCAACCAGAAGAAACATGTACTCACCTTATTGAATTCTCCCAGGAGGACGATAAGGGGATAAAATTCAGCACGGTTCGCCTGATGACATTTTAAATGTCAATTTGTTAAGGAGGTTTTATTGATTTTATTCAACGATACAATAGAGGAAATTAATACAATTTAAAAAATCCTCATGAGCAAAGATAATTTGCGAAACATAAATAGGTTATTATGCAGAATCTTTCTTTACATCGCAGCAGCAATGGTTGTTTTTATGGCTGTTTATTCCTGTATCGTCAACTATAAATTTCCCATTGAAGTCCTCAGTTACTTCTATTCTTTGTTCTACCTGGTTTTGTCTTTTAGCTTCCTTGTAGGGGTGCCTGACTCTTCCAGCAGAGAAGAGAGATTAAACAGGCTATTTAAGAGCCCTGAAAGCATATTTTTTTACTGCGTTCTGTCGGCTTGCTTCTCAGTTATTCTTGTCCGGTCGGGGATAGATTATTTCCGAACAGCCCTGATAATTGCAACTTCTCTGGCACTCTATGATTTTTCGATGTATATTCTTAGTAGAAGGACAACGCTTATCCTGTATTGGATTAACTTTTACCTCTTTGCCGGAATGACTGCTTTTTCTCATTTGCCGCACATAAATATTGATATGCTTTCAAAATATAACCCCTTCGGAGGTCTTTTAATTACATTATTCACATAATTCAGATGAAGTACGAACATAATAATCCCGGTTCAATTTTTTAATAAGGTACTGAATCTTGTCACCTGCCGACCAACCGGCTGCTGATAAGAATGAGTTTTGAGAATGAAGCCAAATAAAATTAAAGCCATGACAACGAAAAGATTAGGTTATTTAATTCCGGTAGCTGTTAGCGTTATTTATTTCCTTGCCAGGAAAGAGGTAATACCATCTTATCTTTATTTAATCCTGTCCCTGCCTGCTTGTTTCTATTTCTTCCCGGGTCTTCTCTTTTTTAACATGAAAGAGATCCCCGTTACGAAATCTGAGAACAGGAGTCAATTGGTTTTTTCCAGTTTGATTTTTTCAACGATACTGGTGCTCTCAATAATAAGCCTGTTCATTGACAAAAGCAAAGCCATGAACCATGTTTATAGCTTCTTTGCAATGATCTGCACCTTCTCGGCGATTTATTGGTTTATAAAGGAGGAATTTAACTATAAGGTAATTACTTATCTATGTTTTATGATCTTAATAGTCGGGATTATAGCTATTTAATGTGCCTGAGTTCTTATTTATTCATCCTCACTGAAAAGAAGGCGTAAAATCCTTAAAAGGGCAGAAAATGGAAAATCATGCAATTAATATGCAGTTTTTCATAATATCTTCAAGCGTAACCTGTGGCATACTCAGCTTACTTCACGGTGGTAT
>CAIPJU010000268.1 GCA_903865465.1 uncultured Bacteroidota bacterium | reverse complement strand
GTTTACAACTGTCAGGAGTATTAATTCAAATGGAAAAGATAAATTTCCCGGGTCATCAGAACTAAACTTAAAGCTAACAACATTTTTCATGCCAACTTCAGTGCTTTTAAGGTTTTAAAGGAATTTGTTCACTTAACCACGGAGTTTCACGAAGGGAAAAAGGAGTTGCACTGTTATTAATGATATTTAGCTTTTTATAATAAACACCGTGAAACTCCCATAAACACCGCGAAACTCCGTGTTAAAAAAGGGTTTTTATAGCCAATACCATTACAGATCTATCCAATAATCCGGTTTTGTGGTAAAACCTGGTGATTCGCACATGGAACAGGCTTTTGATGAAAAGACGAATTTAATAAGGCTGCTTGTGAGAACTTTACCTTCAAGAACAGTACCGGCAGTTGCAATAGGATACACGAAAGTATAATGTCCATTATCTACGAATTCATGATATATTTCATCCCAGGTGGGTTTTGGCTCCGGATAATCATCAGGAGACTTATTAATTAGTGTGCAATCGATTCTATATTGAGGGAGATGCAGGGGATCAAGCTCGCTTGTGGGAATAAATATCCTTTTCTGGCTCAGGGCTGACACTTCAAAATATCCTGGCACCATTTCACTGGCATCATTCACATTATGAATATTGTTTATCACTGCATAGGGCTGAGAAGCAAATATATCTCCGCCGGCTTCGCCTGTTTTTTTAAGATTGTTCCAGAATTCAAATTCTTTTTTTGATATCGAATATTGTTTTACCAGAATACTATATTCCTTGGTCAGTCTGTCCGATAATATGGGCTTAATAAATTGAATCTCCTGTTGTGTAATATTATTTTGTCCCGCGGAAATGACTGAATTGGTTAAAATATCTCCCGAGTAGTTCCTCTTCCAGCATATTTCCTTCCTGTCAGGTATAGCCCGGAAGGTGCAGGTTGTCGCATTAATCCACGTATATGTATATCTCTGCGAGCCTGGCACTAAAGTCTTCCAAACCTCTTCAAATGTCCAACGGTAATACTGGTCTTCCCCTTGGGTGGCAGCTGAATTGAGCAATATCCTTAATCCAGTGTATAATACTCCCGGGTTTCCCGAAACTTCCTGACCCTTTTCATAATTGAGATTATCAATTCCGGCATTATTTAACATTGTACATTCCTCCGATTTGTACTCCTTCCCGTCACTCGTTAGAATATGCAGAGTATACTTCTGGCCAATAGTACCTCTGAATGAGGTGCTGTCGGTTTTATAAGATCCGTTATTACAATTCTGAAGTACCGTCTTTATCCCATCTCCGTCAGTTATGTAGACATAAGCATCAATAACTTTTTCAGGATCGGTGTTTTGCAGTTTGAAGGTCTTGCTCAGTTTTATTTTGTAAGAGCTATTTTCATTTGAAATCAGACCCTCTACAACAAGCATTGACTTAAAATTCCTGAGGTTTGGAATATATGGATCGATACAAGAAGCTGCAATGACCAAAAGCAGAAATGAAAATACTTTTTTTATTAATGTCATCCGATGGTTCTATTTAGGAAATAACCGTAAAAATGATTTAATCCCTTCAAATAAAACCTAAATTGTAGTTAAATTTAACAAAGGTACCCGGATTCCCCTTTCAAAAACAGGCCCGAATGGCTTAATCCGGTC
>CAIPJU010000267.1 GCA_903865465.1 uncultured Bacteroidota bacterium | reverse complement strand
ATTCCTGCTGAAACATGAAAAATTACTTAAAGAATTTCCTGATCTTTATTATGTTCATTACAAGGTTGTGGCCCGTCTGTGCTACGCTCTGAAACTAAAGCAAAGAGGAAGAAAAACGATGCTGGACATAATCAGAAACAGTTCATTTCGTATTACTAATTTTTCCGACATTTTGTTTTTTGAACTTTCAGGGAAGGATACTGTAACTCTTATTAATAATTCTAAAATCAGGAATATCATCTCATTTGTTAAAGGTAAATAGTCAGCAGCGACATTCAACTCATGAATCATTTGAAAAGGAATGATAGTTAAAATCTTAGAGGCTGAACAATACAACCAATGGAACGATTTTGTTGACCGTTCACCGCAGGGAGCAATTTTTTGCTATTCCTGGTGGCTGGATGCTGTCACAAAATCGAACTTTAGAATTGTGGTTGTCATCTCAGAAAATGAAATAGTTGCAGGAATACCACTTGCATTGGATTCCAATAATAATATCAATACTCCCCCTGTTACACGAACACTTGGCGTATTATATGATCTTCAGGATCAAATTTCGGAACACCAGAAGGTTTCAAATCAAAGGTCCTGGTTAAATGCATTGTTAGACCATGTTCCTATTGAAAAATTTGTCCAGATATCGGCCCACCATAATTTTACTGACTGGCTGCCATTCAGGTGGAGAGGATATAGTCAAACCACACGATATACCTATATCATTAATTATGAGAACAAGAGTCAGGAAGAGCTCTGGAAACTGCTAAGCACAGGCAGAAGCGAGACCATAAGGAGGGCAGAGAGGAACAATATAAAAGTTACAAGCACTGATGACTTCAGCCTTTTATATCATTTTGAATCCCTTTCATATGAACGGCAGGGATTAAAATTCATGATTCCTTATAATGACCTGAAGATTGTGGATGACACAGTTCATAAATATGATAAACGGACGATTTTTTATGCCGCCGATAGTCTGAATAATGTTCATGCCGCATTATATGTAGTTCATAATTCGAAATCGGCCTGGGCTTTGTTGTCAGGCAGCGATCCTGAATACAGAAAGCTCGGCGGACATACACTTGTAATGTGGGAGGCAATAAAGTACTTTAGAGATAAGTCGGAATATTTCAATTTTGGAGGCTCGGATATTGAAAGGATTGAAACCCATCTCAGAGGTTTCGGTGGCGTATTAACTCCATATTTTCATATTTTTAATGACCAACTTCTAAGAAAAAGAGAAGATATCAGGTATCATTTCATGCAGGTAGTATATCACATAAAAGAACTTAACAGGCTTATAATTAAAAAGCTGCCAAGAGTCCTTAAAATATACTAACTGATGTATACTTAAATAAATGCAAAATCCGGTTACATTTCTTAAAGACATATACAGGCGCTGCCGCCGGAAGTACCAGACTTATAAGTTCAACAGGTACAGGAGGCTCTATAAATCCTTTACCTTCGCTTACAAAATCAGGATGGCAAACAAGTGGCTCAGGCAGTATCCCGACCAGTCTCATTTCGATTTCAATCCAATTAAATTCTGGTTCGAAGAAATTGTTTCCAGGCCTGTTTCTGTACTGGAAATAGGTGGTTGGAGAGGTGTTCTTGCCAACAAGTCCCTTTCTCAATTTGAGCATATAAACCTCTGGCACAATTATGACCTGATAGAGGAAAATGAATATCAGAAATGTTCTGACAGACGTTATAAACTCATTACATTAAAGGATGAAATATGGAAGCAAACACTTAATTATGAATATAATGCACTCATAGCGACCCACATGATAGAACACATCAGCTGGCAGGAATTATTGCAGCTGATAAGCTGGATCCCTGAGAGTATAAAAAACGTTCTTTTTGAGTCCCCGCTTCCGCTGTCAGGAGAAAAAATCAGCTGGAATGATGATCATTCATCTCATGTTCTGGAAAAGGGATGGGAACAGATAGCTGCAATTATGCTGATCCGGGGTTTCACTCTTGAACATAAAGAATCAAACACGTATATTTTCAAACGTTAAGAACCCCTAAAGATGACTGTTTCGGTAATTATTCCAAATTACAATCACGCACGATTTCTTCCCCGGCGGATCGAAAGTGTACTGAATCAGACATACAGGGATTTTGAGCTGATCATCCTGGATGACTTTTCGACAGATAACAGCAGGTCTGTCATACAACATTATGCCTCTCTCTATCCTCAGATAATCACATTCTTTAACCAGGTCAACAGCGGTAGTCCATTTGCTCAATGGAATCTTGGAGTATCGATGTCGAAAGGAAAGTTTATCTGGATAGCTGAATCGGATGACTTTGCAGAGCTTGATTTCCTTCAAAGGAGTTTGGATGCCATGAATAAAAATGTTTCAGTTGGTCTTGTCTATTGTAATTCCAAGGTTTATGACGAAAAAAATAAAGGTGAATATCTTCTGTCGTCGAAAAAGCATTTCTTTGGCAGTACCATATGGCTTCAAGATCACTTCGTAAACGGAGCAGAAGAGTTGAAAAGGCATCTGTTTCTGGCGAACACCATTAATAATGTAAGTGCAGTTTTGTTCAGAAGAAACAAGTATGCAGAGGCCGGCTTTGCAGACCAATCAATGAAGTTCTGCGGCGACTGGCATTTGTATGTACGTGTACTGATGATTTCCGATCTTTTTTATTTAGCTTCTCCGCTTAATAATTTCAGGATCCATTCAGGCTCTTCATTCAACAGGTATTTTGAATCTTTCGGGTATCTTGCTGAAGTCATGCAGGTACATGCCCTCATAAAAAGGAGTTTAAGGCTTTCTTTCAAAAAGAAGATTTTAATTTTATTATATCAGCTAAAGATTTATTTAAGGCAAAATATCAGAATATAAAGCCTTTACCTTACTTTAATAATCTTACTTACAGAGACTTTTTTCCCTCCCTCAGCTACACCCTCAATTTTAATCTCATAATCTGATTTCTGATCGGCACTCCAGAAATCGACCATGACTTTTCCATCTTTACCTGGTTTTACATAAGGGTTCCAGTAGATTGTATTTCTGAAATCGGGGATCCTGCTGCTCCTGAATTCCTCAGAAGAATATTGAGGTGCAGAAAAGTTCCATGACCCATCGGCAGAGGTAAATGTCATCCTTACGGCATAAGGAGGAAGTTGTACTGAGCTGAAATCGGCTGAATGGGTTATTACATTAACAACTCCCCAAAACATGTAATTGCCAACATAATACTTATCCTTCACTACATCTATTCTTTCAACAATTTCGGGATCGAGATTCCCAATCAATGAAGCATCATTAATGATAACACCATCGATCAGCAAAACAGGAGGCAGCTCATTAATCCTGTTGGTAAGTGGATCAGCCATAGTTATCTCATAACCCGTTTTCTTGCTTTTAAGAAAGACGCCTGGTAGAAGTTCAAAGAAAACCTCCTGCATTACCGGCAGTTTAATGTAATCAGCCATAACGAGACCCACATCGGGCTTGCCATAAAACCTTATCCTTTTAAAAGATGATTTGGTTGCAATATTCTTTTCTCCAAGGTTTAAGATTCCGTATATCCTGTTTATCTGGTAGTTAGCGCTAAGTTTTGAAAAGTATGTCATTAATGAATCGTCAGGAACAGCTTTACCTGAGTTCAACCTTGTACCATATGATTCAAAAAACGGCGACTCGATTTTGACTGTATTGTTTTTATTACCATCGGCTGGTTGAATGACGAGGTCATTTACATTTTCGTCTGCTTTAATGCTGAATCTGAATCGTCCGTTTTTATCGGTCATTGCATATTGAAATACTGCATCCTTGCCTGGTGTTGAAAGAAATACATACTTGCCAGTGTCGGGTAGTTGTGAGTTTCTTGTCAGAAGCTTTCCTGTCAGATAATGCGAGTCTTTCTCATGAGGATAATTTATTTCAGGAAGCTTGCCGGTAATAATTTCATTCCAGTTAATCCAGTTACTCTTCAGGTTCATAAGAATGTCTTCCATAACATCTTCCGGAATATTCACGGGTTTTTTCCCGGCTGAAAGTTTATAAGGCATAAGCCCATATTCAGAACCAAAAATAAGGTAGTCGCTGATATTATTCTCATCTTTAATCCGGCTGACAGGAGCTACAGAAACGCTAAAACCCGAAAGATCTGAGAGATTCTCTATTTTACCAAGATCAACTTCAAAAGCGACCCTGCTCCTTACTGCAACACTATCAACTGTTTTAACTGTCCAGGAAGAACTCTCAGCCGATGGTGTATAAATATATTTTTCACAAAGCGGTTCTCCATTCTGGTTGAATAATGTGATCTGTCCAATACCTTCAGTAAGCTGGGATTTTGGTATTAAGATTTTTGTATTCTCCCCTGAAAGAATTTCCTGACTAACCCTGTTTACAAGCCCATGTGTCTGTAAGAAAAGGTAACACATATTTCTGTTTTCCGAACGGTAACGATCATCTGCGCTAATGGTAAGTTCGAGGTTTATTGGATTCAGATTGTTAGCAGCAATTGATAAACCTGACTTATTCAAACCTCTCCTTTCAAGGCCGGCTGGCTTTTCAATTTTCCCGGAACCGGAATAGGAGGCTTTTGAACTAAATGCATTATAAATTTTAATTTCCCTTGTGAAGCAATTTTCAGGAAGAAAATTCTTCATGTAATTGGTATAAGTCCTGATTGTATATGTCCCGGAACTCAGTGAATCGGGAAGATCTGCCTGACCTTTTCCAAAACCATTAGTAAGGCTTATCCGCTTTTGCACAACAGGACGGTTATCTGAGTTTATCAACTCAAAATACGCTATACTGCCTGAGGAGGATAGTTGACCTGATTGCCTGTCGAACAGATAAACACTAAACCACATCTCCTCGCCGGCAATATACCCATCACGATCATTATGAACGTAAATCTCTTCACGCGGGACTGATTTACAATAATTTACAAATCGTTGTCTCAGATAATCAGTCATATTGCTTCTGTCCTGCCCGTTAGCAGCCTGTATAATCAGAACGAATAACAGGAAGAGTATAGACGATTTTGCTTTATTTGTCATGTACAACATTTTCAGACACATTCTATTTTTGTAATCTCCAATAAGAGGGTTCATCAGTGGTTCCCCGCACAGTACAATCGTAACATCCTTTTTCATATGTTGTTACCCTATAGGAAGGAGGCGGAATCGTATGTTCGATTATCACCCAGATTGATGTTCCGAGATGCGGGATAGGGCCCGGAGTCCATATAGTATCAGCAATGCAATTAGAATAGAGATTGATTAATCCCCTGAAATTGCTCTTTATGAACAATCTTTTACTCGAACATGCTGAAACGCTGAAATATCCAAGAACCCTTTCCGAAGGATCATCAGT
>CAIPJU010000266.1 GCA_903865465.1 uncultured Bacteroidota bacterium | reverse complement strand
TTCATTTTTATTGTTCGTTTAAAAAAGTAACTTACTTTTGTGATTCAACAAAAGAGCAAAATGAAAATTGTGTACAAATACTATCTCTCTTTTTTTTATTTCTTTTTTTATTTTAAAAACTGAAACAGGGATTTTTGTATACAGATAATTAAAATTATATGAAGCAAGGGTCCCACAAAGGGGCCCTTGCCTGTTTTAAAAAAGTTTATATTATGAGGATATCAATCCAGGGTGAGCAGGGATCATTTCATGAAGTGGCAGCAAGGAAATACTTTATTTACGATGATATAGACATAGTACCATGTTCCTCCTTCGACCATACACTTAATTCAGTTAAGGAAGGCGAAGCCGACTTCGCTGTTATGGCAATTGAAAATGCCCGTTCGGGAAGCATGCTTTACAATTACACCCTGATAAGGGAATCGGGGATGAAGATACTTGGTGAACAAAACCTCAGGATTGTTCAGAATCTCATGGCTCTGCCAGGTCAGACAATTGCTGATATTTTTGAGATCAGAACTCACCCTATAGCTATACTGCAGTGTATGGCCTTCCTCAATAATCATCCTTCGATAACACTCGTTGAAAGCTACGATACTGCTGGCAGTGCAAGGGAGATAAGCCTGAATGTGGCCAGGGGGGTAGGAGCTATCGCATCCTCGGCAACAGCTGAATTATACGGACTTGAGATCCTCGAAGCAGGCATCGAAACCTACAAACAGAACTACACACGTTTTTGTGTCGTTGGCCCGGAAGAGCAGGGGAACAGGGAAGGCAATAAGGTTTCCATATGTTTCTCAACGAGCCATCAGCCTGGTTCATTGGCTAAAGTACTTGTCAAACTTGCAGAACTCGACATCAACCTCTCAAAAATTCAGTCAGTGCCCCGCCTTAACGGTGAGTGGGAATATATGTTCTATCTCGACCTCGAATTGAGTAAAAACCATAATTCAGAAGTTATACAGAGAGTCCTGAAGAATTACACCAACAATCTTGAAATTTTAGGAGTTTATTATAAAGGAGAAATGGTTTATGATAATTAATCCGGCCGACAGAACCAAAACAGTTCAGGAGTATTACTTCTCAACGAAGCTTGCCCAGATCGAAAGAATGCGCAGGGATGGAGCTGATGTCATAAATCTTGGCATCGGTAGCCCCGACCAGCCACCATCGGAAAATACCATTGCCCGCCTTTCATCCGAAGCAATGAAACCTTCAGTACATGGCTATCAGAGTTATACCGGCGCTCCCGTGCTCAGAAAGGCATTCTCCGACTGGTACAGGAAATACTTCAGGGTTGAACTCAACCCCGATAACGAAATTCTTCCCCTTCTTGGCAGTAAAGAGGGCATTATGCATATCAGTATGGCTTTCATCAACGCTGGCGATGAGGTCCTTATTCCTGATCCGGGATATCCGACCTACTCCTCCGTCACCAACCTGGTAGGTGGGATTATAAGAACCTACGACCTGACAGAGATAAATGGGTGGATGCCCGACCTTGAAGCGCTTGAAAAAACAGACCTTAGCAAGGTGAAGATAATGTGGGTTAATTATCCTAACATGCCAACAGGAGCCCATGCATCCATAGAGCTCTTCGAAAAACTTGTAGCTTTTGCTCAAAAACACAAGGTTCTTTTGTGCAACGACAATCCATATAGTTTCATATTAAGCGACGAATACAGAAGCATTCTTGAAATAGATGGTGCAAGAGAGGTCGCTCTCGAACTAAACTCCCTAAGCAAGTCCCATAATATGGCTGGATGGCGTGTCGGAATGGTTGCAGGCAAAAGCGAATACATTAAGGAGATCCTTAAAGTAAAAAGCAATATGGATTCGGGAATGTTTCTGCCCATGCAGCTTGCAGCCGTTGAAGCTCTGAACAATCCTGAATCATGGTATACTACTGTTAATCAAGTTTATGTGAAGCGAAGGAAGATCGTGGAAGATATCATGCAGCTTCTGAATTGCAAAATCGATAAATCACAAACCGGACTCTTCGTATGGGGAGGTCTGCCGCAAAATGTTGAAAGCTGTGAATCGTACGTTGAAGAAATCCTTAATAAGGCACATGTATTTCTGACACCGGGCTTCATTTTCGGTAAGAACGGTGACCGTTATATTCGTATTTCACTTTGCGCAACTGAAGAAAGATTGCTGGAGGCAAAGGCTAGACTGGAGAAGATGAAGGGATAGAGGAAGTCGGAAGTCCGAAGAGTAAGGTGATAAAAAGTCTTCTGAAAACTGAAATTAAAGTATAAAACATTTCAAATGAAAATAGCAGTTGTTGGGATAGGGTTGATTGGCGGGTCGCTCACGGTTGATCTCAGGAGGCGTGGATATACAGACAATATAATTGGCGTTGAAAACAACCTGACTCATCAGAATATTGCCAAACTTTGTGGTCTGGTGGATGAGACTGACACCCTTGAGAATGCGGTTGAACGGTGCGAATTGATAGTGCTCTCAGCACCTGTAAATATAAACTGCCAGCTTCTTCCCAAAATTCTTGATATGATATCTGGGACTTCAAAAATTGTCACTGATATGGGTTCTACAAAGAGCAGTATTGCTGAAGCCGCCAGGAATCATCCGGCAAGGGGAAGATATGTAGCAGTGCACCCGATGGCAGGTACTGAATATTCCGGCCCTCTTGCAGCCATTGGAAAGCTGTTTGACTATAAAACCGCTATTATCTGCGACAAGGAACTCAGTGACAGCGATGCTCTTGAGAATATTGAAAAAATGCTTGATCTTCTTAATATGCGAAAGGTTTATATGAACTCAGGAGATCATGATGTTCATGTTGCCTATATATCCCATATCTCTCATATTACCTCCTTTTCGCTTGCCCTGAGTGTTCTTGAAAAGGAACAGGAAGAGAAAAACATTCTTACACTTGCAGGGGGAGGTTTTGAAAGTACCGTCCGGCTGGCAAAAAGTAATGGAGAGACATGGGCCCCGATTTTTATTGAAAATGCCGAGTACATCCTGCAGGTCATTGATACTTATACCGAAAAGATGAACCTCTTCAGGAAACTCATCGCAGAGAAGGACTTCGTTGGGTTAAAGGATCTGATGGAAGAGGCGAACAAAATTAGGAAAATATTAAATTAATAAATATCACAAAATGGCAGCTCAACCCGAGAACACGAGAATTAAAGACTGGAAAGGCTATAAAGGAAGGCCTTTTATGATTGCCGGACCATGCAGCGCTGAAACTGAAGATCAGGTAATGGAGACTGCGCGCCAACTGGCTAAGATGGATCAGATAAGTATCTACCGTGCCGGAATCTGGAAACCCCGCACTCGGCCCAATTCATTTGAAGGAGTTGGTTCTGAAGGGCTGAAGTGGCTCAGGACTGTAAAACAGGAAACAGGCCTTCTTGTTGGTACCGAGGTGGCCAATGAAAAACATGTTTATGAAGCTCTTAAATATGGAGTCGATCTTCTGTGGATTGGAGCCAGGACTTCCGTAAACCCTTTCACTGTTCAGGAGATATCCGATGCTCTTAACGGAGTCGATATCATGGTTCTTGTTAAGAATCCCGTAAACCCCGACCTTGATTTGTGGATAGGTGCAATCGAGCGTATTGCAAGGGCCGGTATTACAAGAATTGGTGCCATACACCGTGGATTCTCTTCGTATGAAAAAACCCTCTACAGGAATCAGCCTAACTGGCAGCTGCCCATTGAACTCCGCAGAAGGATTCCTGAGCTTCCAATAATATGTGACCCGAGTCATATTTCCGGTTCAAGGCAATTCCTGCATGAAATTTCGCAAAAGGCAATGGATTTGAACTTTGACGGACTAATGATCGAGTCGCATATCGACCCTTCAAAAGCACTAAGTGATGCTGCCCAGCAGCTGACTCCAAATGATCTTAAAGAACTGCTGAGCAGGCTTATTTACAGGAACCCCGACCCCTCCGATCCAAAACTCCTTGATGTTCTTGGAGAACTAAGGCAGCAGATCGACATCTATGATGACCACCTTCTCGACCTTATGGAAAAAAGGATGAAAGTAGCGGAAACTATTGGACGTTATAAAAAAGAAAATAATATCACTATCTTGCAGAGCACCCGGTGGGATGAGATCATTAAAAAGGTTATGGCCAAAGGACTCGTTAAAGGACTCAGTCAGGAATTGATTGACACAATTTTCAAAGCCATACATCAGGAATCTATCAACCATCAGATGAAGGTTATGAATAACGGCGAAAAGGAACATTAGGGTACTAAAAAATAAGATAGTTTTATGGAAAGATCAGTTGAACCGTCAGTATTAAAAGGTCAGCTAAAAGCTCCTTCATCAAAAAGCATGACACAGAGGGCTATTGCAGCTGCAATGCTGGCTGAGGGTCAGAGTATCATTAAGAGTCCCTCTTATTGCGACGATTCACTGGCTGCCATGAGTATAGCTGTCGGTCTTGGTGCAAAGGTAGAGCCTCATCCTGAGGAATTAAGGATCACAGGAACCGGAATACTGAAGGAACCAAAGCTTAACTGCGGAGAATCGGGTCTGGCAATCCGTATGTTTTCTCCCGTTGCTGCCCTTTTCCCTGCTCCTATTACTATGAACGGAGCTAACTCGCTCAAGAAAAGACCTATGCATATGATAGAAGATGCACTCAGCCAGCTGGGAGTTAAATGCACAACTTCCGGAGGTTTTCTTCCTATTTCCATTAATGGCCCTCTTAAAGGGGGATACTGCGAAATCGACGCTTCAATCAGCAGCCAGCTTCTTACCGGTTTGCTGATAGCTTTGCCAGTAGCAGAAAATGATTCTGAAATAAAAGTTCTAAACCTGAAGAGCAGACCATATATCGATATGACTCTTCAGCTTCTCAAATCTTACGGAATAACAGTTCAGAATGAAGATTACAGGACCTTCAGAATTAAAGGCGGTCAAAAATACCTTCCTGTTAATTATACAATCGAAGGCGACTGGAGCGGGGCGGCTTTCCTGCTTGTTGCCGCTGCTGTTAATGGCAATATAATTCTCACCGGATTAAATACAACCAGCAGACAGAGTGATATTGCAGTCCTTGAGGCACTTAAAAAAGCCGGTGCATCAATCACCATGGAAAGAGACTCAATCACCGTTTCGAAATCAGAACTTAAGGCATTTGAATTCGACGCAACCGATTCACCTGACCTCTTCCCCCCTCTTGCAGCGCTTGCAGCAT
>CAIPJU010000265.1 GCA_903865465.1 uncultured Bacteroidota bacterium | reverse complement strand
CTTATATCCCACAAAATAGAAAATAACCCAATAACTACAAACATTTCAAAGAACTATTTTCATCAAAATATCAATAAATCAGTACTTTTGAATGGTTTTCTTAACTAAACGACATTGATTATTAAATTATGATCATTCCCGATTTCTGTCAACCGCATTACATAAACGTTTGATCGAAATTTAACAACATATGACTATATTTGCATAAATAATTCGGATATGAAATACCTGCCTTTAAGTTTAATAATGATTGCTTTGTTTACTATTGCCGGCTGCTCCAGGAAGTCTGGAAATGAGACACTAAAGGTGATGACTCTTAATATCCGATATGATAATCCGGGAGATAGCCTTAATGGCTGGTCAAACAGGGAGGAACAGATTTGCAGCTTTATTAAGGAGGAAAAGCCGGCAATAATAGGGATGCAGGAGGTTTTATGGCATCAGTATGAACTGCTTGACTCGGTTCTTACCGCATATGCTTCCGAAGGCATCGGTCGGGAAGACGGAGTCCATGCCGGCGAAATGAATCCTGTATTTTACAGGAAAGACAGATTCGAATTAGCACGAAAGATTACATTCTGGCTCTCCGAAACACCCGAGATAGCGGGATCGAAGAGCTGGGGTTCATCACTTCCGAGGATCGTCACATGGGTGGAGCTGGTTGAAAAGGAGAGTCACAGGCATATTTTCATTTTTAATACCCATTTTGCCCACGATTCTGATACAGCCCGAATAATGAGCTCCAAATTATTATTGAAGGAAATTGAAAAGGCTGCATCCGAATCACCCTTCATTGTAACAGGCGATTTCAATATGGAGAGGACCAGCAAGGGATATGAAGTGCTTACAGGACCCGATGAAAGTGTCCCTCTAATAAAGGATAGTTATGTCATCACTCAGAAAAAACCTGGTGGCCCTGCCTATACTTTTAATGGCTTTTTTGAAAAACAGGGCAGTCAGAGAATTGATTTTATTTTTGTGAAAAACGGCATGAAAGTTTTATCACATAATACTTTCGTCAGGAAAAAAGATGGAGTCTTTATTTCCGATCACTGGCCTGTTGAAGCTGTTATTTCTCTTTCTACAAAAGATTTGATATTTCAGGAGAAGAATAATCAATAAGCTTTCAACCTCTCTATTTATGCTCTGGTAATCTTTTATTAATTATCAGCCTTAAGCTGTCTTCCTGTATCGTCTGACTGCCAGTGAAGTAAAGCATATGGCAATTACCAGAAGCGATAAAAGATCCTTACCAATGTCATGCAAAGTTGAACCCTTGAGCATTACCATCCTGTTTATACGGATCAGGTAAGCAACAGGATTAACCATATCGATCCGCTGGGCCAGCAGGGGCATAGAGTCGAAAGGGGTGAAGATACCACTCATCAGGATAAAGACAATCATGAAGAAAAAAGCTACAAACATATATTGCTGCTGACTTCCTGATACTGTTGAGAGAAGGAGTGCAAGTCCCAGCACAGCAATCAGAAATATTGTTGATCCCAGAAACAGGAGCAGTATGCTTCCCTCGAAGGGTATATTAAAAGTGATTTTACCTATTATAAGTCCGAGTGCAAGATCTACAAGACCAATAAGCAGGAATGGAACCATCTTGGCAATAATAAACTGATGCTTTCTGACCGGGGTTACGTTAATCTGTTCAATAGTGCCGATCTCCTTTTCACGAACCATATTCAGTCCGGCCAGCATAAACCCTATTGCAGTTACAAGTATAACAAGTATCCCGGGGAGCATGTAATACTTGTAATTAAGCATTTCATTGTACCAGTACCGGTTTGTGATCTGAATACCAGAAAAACCATCTGAAGGTACGCCCCCGGAATTCTCAGCGATAATGCCTGAATTGTAATCGCCGATCACCCCATTGAGATAAGCCCATGAGAGTTGTGCAGTTGAAGCGTTAATGGCATTTATGGTGGCCATAACAGGTGCAGCTTTGCCCGAACCGAGATTCCTGCCAAATCCCGATGGAATATTCAGAACAAGACCACATTTGTCATTATGAAGCATATTGTTGGCTTCTGTTTCAGAAAAAGTCGAAAACATAAGCCTGAAGAAAGTGGAACTCTCTAGTTTGGTGACAAGGCCCCGCGATTCCGGAGTACAATCGTTATCAATTATTCCAAGTTCAATGTGCTTGATTTCGAAAGTAACTGCCGGGACCAGTACAAGCATCTGAACAATCGGTACGAGGAAAATCGCTTTCGAAATAAATTTATTCCTGAAGATCTGCAGGAATTCCTTCCTGATAAGATAAAGTATTGTTCTCATTTTTTCATTAACTAATAACAGTATCCCGGTTAAATGCCGGAATGCGATCAGTGATTTTTACTGCAGCCTTATTTTGAATTTTTTCACACTTATGAAGATGAATAAAATAGTCATCCCCAATATGACCAGGGTCTCCTTCCAGACAAATAATATTCCAGTTCCCTTTATCATGATGTTCTTTATGATGGTAATAAAATATTTTGGAGGAATTATACTGCTGACATACTGATAAATAACCGGCATGTTTTCGATCGGGTAAATAAAGCCCGAAAGCAGGATTGTAGGGAGCATCAGGCCGATGAGGGAGATGAAGATCGCCTGTTGCATTGTTTTCGAGACAGTTGAGATAAGGATCCCAAGGGAGAGGCTCATCAGAATGTAGAGCATCGATTCGAGCATAAGAAGTACTATACTCCCTTTTACCGGCAAACCGAACACCAGCCACGACATAACAAGGATTAGAACTACATTAATGATTGAGAGGAGGAAGTAGGGTGTCACTTTTCCGAGGATTATCTGTATGGGCTTAAGAGGTGAAACCAGCAGAACCTCCATTGTACCGAACTCCTTCTCGCGGGTTATTGTCACTGATGTCATGAGGGCACATATCAGGATAAGAATGAGGGTAATAACTCCGGGAACAAACATGAAGTGGCTCTTTAATGCAGGATTATAGAACATTTTAACTTCAGGTTGAACCAATGCAATGCCATTGAGTGAATTACGGCTGAGCTCCCTGTTAAAATCACCGGCTATTGCCATTGAATAATTGGTTACCAGGGTTGCAACATTTGGTTCCGAGGCATCGGTAATTACATTCATTGTAGCCTTCCCTTCCTTCAGTAGCCGGCTTCCGAAATCCTTTTCAAAGATAAATACGGCTTTCGTTTTGCCTTTTTTAAAAGCAAGATCAATATCGCTGTAGTTTACAAGATCTTCTGTCTTTTTAAAAAATCCCGAAGAGGTTATTTTGTCGGTCAGTTTCCTTGTGATCTCATCTTTTGAGAGGTCGAGGACTGCAACACCTGCATCCTTAATATCGTTGCTAACGGCAAAACCGAAGATAAGGATCTGAGCTACAGGAATTCCAAAGATGATAATTAATGTCCTGATATCCCTGAAGATATGCAGGAATTCCTTTTTTACAAATCCCAGAAAACGCTTCATATTGGTATTGATCTAAAATGGCGGTTTAAAAATATTTTTATTCTCCCAAGCAAAACCTTATCCTGAATTTGAATGCAAAAAATTCACCTTTAATGTTCAGGGAATGATGAGATTTATCTATTTTTTCCTCTTCTCTAAGACTGAATTCTGTCGGGTCTTGCAATCTTAATAAACACCTCCTCGACAGTTGAAGCCTTATATTTTTGTTTCAGATTTTCAGGAGTATCTAATGCCACAATCTTTCCATCGTTCATTATTGATATCCGGTCGCAGTATTCGGCTTCATCCATATAGTGCGTTGTAACAAAAACAGTTATCCCTCCGGCTGCTGTCTCATAAATCATCTCCCAGAACTGCCGCCTGGTGATTGGATCAACTCCACCGGTGGGCTCATCGAGGAAAACAATTCTCGGTTCGTGGAGAAGGGCGACCGAGAAGGCAAGTTTCTGACGGAGTCCCAGGGGAAGATCGGAAATGATCCTGTTGGCATAGTCCCTGAAGTTCAGTCTTTCCAGGAGTTCTTCAGTCCTCTGTTTTATAATGGCTAACTTCATCCCGTAAATACCACCGTAAAGCATTATGTTTTCCTTTACCGTAAGGTCTTCATAAAGAGAGAATTTCTGCGACATATAACCAATATTCCTCTTGATCATCTCAGGTTCCTTACCCGCATCATACCCTGCAACCATTACTTCACCCGAAGTGGGCCTCGAGAGTCCTGAAAGGATCCTGATGGCAGTTGTCTTTCCTGCACCGTTTGCCCCAAGGAATCCGAAAATCTCACCCCTGTTTACATCAAAACTCAGATTGTCGTTTGCAACAAAACTTCCAAATTTCTTCACGAGGTTCCTGACTATTATAACTTTATCTTCCATCATTCGGGCTTATTCATTAATTCCAGGAACCTGTCTTCAATGCCTGCCGGCGTTTCAATTATAACGGTATCTGATATTCCTTCTCTTTCAAGAAATGAGTAGAGCGACTGATCAATTTTGTTATCTCTGAGGGTCAAATGAACCGAATCACCGAAAGGCCATGCAGTAATAGTTTCAGGATATTTTCTCAGCGCACCTATTAGCTGATGTTTCATTACTGACTTTACCGCGAAGAGCTTCCTGCTGAAGCCTGATTGTATTATTTCGGGTTTGTCGACCACAAGAATCTTTCCGGCCTGGATAAGCGCAACCCTGTCGCACCTCGTGGCTTCATCCATGTATGGAGTTGATACTATTATTGTTATATTATGGCGTCGTAGTTTGGAAAGCATATCCCAGAACTCTGACCTCGACACGGCATCGACTCCGGTAGTAGGTTCATCGAGCACCAGGAGCTTTGGCTTATGAATGAGGGCACACGAAAGCGCCAGCTTCTGTTTCATACCGCCTGAAAGCTGTCCGGCAAGCCTTTTTTTGAAAGGTTCAATATGGGTGTAGATATCGGAGATGAGATCATAATTTTCCTTTACTGTCGTACCGAACACGGTGGCATAGAAGTTAAGGTTCTCCTCTACCGAAAGATCCTGGTAAAGGCTGAATCGTCCTGGCATATAACCTATGTTTTTTCTGAGTTCCCTGTAACCGGTCACCGTATTTGTGCCGAATACATTCACGACTCCCTCATCGGGAATTAGCAGGGTGGTAATAATCCTGAAAAGCGTTGTTTTTCCCGCACCATCGGGACCTATGAATCCAAAGACCTCTGACTCACCAACTGTAAAGGAGATATCATCAAGAGCTGTAGTGCTGCCGAATTTTTTACTGACCCCCGATGCTTCTATTGCATTCTGCATTGACTCTACCGGTTTATTTAAAAACAACTTCGCCCGGCATCCCTGCCTTCAGCGCGCCTTCGTTCCTCACATCGACCTTAACTGCATAGACCAGGATTACTCTTTCCTCTTTGGTCTGGATAATTTTAGGAGTAAATTCAGCTTTTCCCGATATGTAGCTTACAGTTCCGGCAAACTGGTTGTATCCGCTTTTCCCGTCATCAATTCTGACAGTGCACTGCTGCCCGATCTTCACCTTTCCTATCTCTCCTCCGCTCACATAGGCCTTTAGTTTCATTACTGCAAGGTCGGCGATTTTGACAAGCGGTTTCCCGGCAGCGGTGATCTCTCCCGCTTCTGAGTATTTTTCAATAATGGTGCCGCTTAGAGGACTTTTAACGGTACACCTGTTGATCTGTTCTTTAATTGTTGCTTTCTTTGATTCATATACAGCCAGTTCAGCAGCAGTGGAGACCTTCGTTGTATTGTTGGCTGATATCTGCTTCTTGAGAACCTCAACCTGTCCGGTAAGATCATCATACTGTTTTTCAGTTGCAGCATCATCCTTCATCATCTTTTCTGTTCTGGAGATGTTCACAGCGATATTTTTTATCTGTTGTGAGAGGATCTCATTCTGAGCATCAGTAGTGAGAATGCGGGTTCTGATACTCTTCATTGCAGCAACTATCTCATTCTCCTGAAGAGTGTAAATTGTTGTGTCGATGATGGCAATTGTCTGACCCTGTTCGATGTTGGTGCCTTCAGTCGGATCGATCTTAAGTATTCGTCCATTAGTTTCGGACGACACAATAACCTCTGTAGCTTCGAAATTTCCGAAAGCGTCAGCATCTCCTGTTTTACTTTTACAGCCTGCCATCAGCATAACTGCAAGTATGAGTATTGTTCTGGTTTTCATAAACATATTTTTGTATTTATTCAATTTCTTTTCCGCTTATGTTAAGATATTCAATATTTGCCATGGCATGGCTTATTTTATGTATTTCGTAGTTCAGTACTGCCTGCTTTTCTGCATTCAGTTCATTGAGATAATCTGTAGCAGTAATCGTTCCGTTCAGGTATTTTGAGTCGGCTGAAACGGTTATTCTTTTTCTTATTGATATATGGCTGGTATCGGTGGTCATCATCATTTCAAGACTCTCTATTTCAGCGTTTTTTGATTCAAGAAGTCTTGTCAGGTTATCAGTAAGGTCTGTTTTTCTCTTATCTATCATATCCTTTTGAATGGCAACTATCTGTTTTTCATTTTTGGCTTTATTCCAGTCGAATATGTTCCATTTTAATCCTGCTCCAACCATATAGTATGGAGCAAATTCATTTTTGAAGAAGTTATTCCCCGGAGGGTTGCCATAGCCAAGCGATGCAAAACCATAAGCCCGGGGCATCCTCTTGCTCTCAACTATCTTAAGACTCGAAGAGAGTTGCTCTTTTCTAAGGTCGAAGAGTTGAAGTTCGGGGCGGGAAATGTCACTATTCATCTCTGATTTATTGAAAGGGAGCACCAGTTCAGACGATTTATCAAGATCTTTTCCTGTAAGCTGTGATAATATCTTTATGAGTGAAGCCTTCCTTAGTCCATTTTCTCCAAGCTGTTGTTCCAGTTTCAGCTTTTCAGCCATCAGAACATCAATATCAGGCCGGTTTATGACACCGTTCCTGAAGGCAGACTCCATTGATGAGATCCGTTTTGACAAAAGATCATGGTAATCATTCAGAAGTTCTTTCTGACGTTCCAGGAGTAAAATGTTAAAGTAACAACTGTTTATCTGAGCCCTAAGTTTATACAAGTCAACCTCAGTCTGTTTATCATTCAGGCCATGTTCGGCCTTTTCCAGTTCCCTGGCTCCTTTTATGGCGCCACCGTCATATATGGTCTGGTTTATGTCGAGTGTCACCTTATACTGCTCGTGAGGCAATGGCTTAATGGCATCGGCGATACCGGGTATGGGAAGTGCTCCCAATGCGCTCTTCATATCAATAACCGATGAGTTATAGACGAAGCTTCCGTTTGCATCGAGCGAAGGTAACCAGGCTGTCGCAATGTTCTGGTCTTTGAGCTTCGAGACCTGTTCATTGGATGACTTTTCACCCGCTAATGCATTGGTCCCCATGGCATTGTCGTAACATTCCTTGAGCGTGACAATCTTTTGAGCTTCGGCCAGATGGAAGCTTGTCGTTATAAGTATTACTAAAATCAGGTATTTCCCTTTCATTGATTTCTGTTTTTCTTTATTTTCCTGTGTCAGTATTATGAGTTATTGCCTGTATCATAAAATCGGCGGCAAATGATTTCCTCTCCTCTATGAAGCGGTTGAAGCCTGTTCCTGTTTTTTCGAGGAAGACCTCAAGTATACCCTTTGCTGCAAATGGGAAGACGCTTATTGCCGCAAATGAAATTATCACCTGGGGCAATGATTCTTTTGTTATGTTGTATTTTTCAAGTTCTGCTCTATGTTGTTCAAAGAGCTCTAGCCATTTTTTTTCGATATCAATGTTTTTAATAAGTTTCTTAATCCTGTCGGGATTCCTGTTTATTTCATTCATGATAAAGGCAGGCAGCTTGGGATTCTCCTGTAGAAATGTAATATGTTCGCGGAAGAAGAATCTTATTTTTTCTTCAAGTGAAAGATTCTCATCAAACACAGGGGCAAACTTTCTTAACAACTTCCTGCATGTCATCTCGAACACAGCATTAAAGAGATGGTCCTTAGTACGAAAATAATAATGAAGAAGTGACTTATTTATTCCTGCCTGGATTGCTATATCCTGCATTCTGGCTCCATCCATTCCCTTGTCGACAAACACTTCTGTGGCTGCCTCAAATATCTTCTCCTCTGTAAGTCTGTCGTTATCTGTCATCGATATTAACCCTTTGGTTTAATTATATGGTTTAACCATACGGTCAAAAATACAACAATTATTTTAATCTGGCTGCTTTTTGTGAAATTTTTCAATCTGTGTCAGAAAAAAATTGTTTAATTTTATAGGAGCTGCATCATAGACCCAAATTGTTAGTATAAACTAAAATCATTCAGTATGGAAACTCTGGAGATTGAAAGTGTGTCGAAGCAAGCCAGGAAATGGCTTGGCGGTTTTTTAGTACTGGCAGGGCTTGCCTTGTTCATATTCACTTTTGGAGAGAGGCCTAAAGCTCTGTATATCATTACTTCCATTGTTTTATCATTTTACGGTTTATTTACCATCTTCAACGGATTTGGACTGAACCGGATATGGTTGCGTGAAGGTTCTGATTGTCTTATAATAAAGTGGAGCGACAAAATTTATCCGGTAAGAATCCCTGATTCAGGAATATCGAAAATAATCCTTGAAGACTGGCAGATATCTGTTTTTCGAAAATCCGATGATCCTCTCAAGTTTAACATCATCAATTTTGGAAAGGATGAAAAAGGCAGAATGCACAATTTTCTGACTAAATATGCTGAAGCGAGGAACATTAGCTTCTCAAGGGAGACCTGACTCTTCATCCATATTCTGTTTTCCCGACTCGGTAAGCTGCTACGGTTTATTGTGGCTCTTTTATCTCTTCCGGAACATTCAGAAGTCAACTGTTTTTTAATCTTATTGAAGCAGATCACTTAAAATATTGAACAGTGCATCGGTAAAAATGATGCTTACTTCTATTATATTCTTTTGTGAGGCAACTCAAATTTACATTTACAGCCACTTAAAGAATATACTCCTGACCGATGTTAAAAAGAAGAAAGCCACGTTTCTTAATCCGGACAGCTCTTTTACTGTTGTTTTCGGTAAATGCCTTCTGTTCTCTTCATGCCCAGGGAAAGCAATACAGTTTTAATACTCCCGGAAGTCCCTGCTATTTTTATTACCTCTGCCTGGCTCCCGATAGTGATTATTCATACATAAGGAGGCCATTCATCTTTGTTTTGAGCAGTGAAAATGTCTCGCCCATGGAGACTATGCTAGAAGATACTCTCAGGAAATCAGACAGCTTCAGGAATTACTTTTTTGTATATCTGCCAAGCAGGGGAACTACTCCTGTTGAAAAACTGAGTTGCATTGAATCGCTTGCAGGACTTATGACTGCGAATTTCAAATACGGTAGGAGCAATATATTTTTCCAGGTCAATGATACAGCTGTTAATCGTTCCGACATTATTTCAAGCGGACTCAAAACAGTGTTTAAGAGCAAGAGGTTTACTTCTGAACAAAACAGTAACATTGAATCCTTTGCTGATTCTTCAAAAATGGTTGCTGAATTCAAAGAAACGACAGCCGCGTATAAATCGGATGAAAAGGTCTTTGTCGACAAGGCAACGTATTATATAGAGGATCAAAAAGACGAATCGGGTTCAGTTGATTCCTCCGATATTAGACCTCAAAAAACCTACTTTGGACCGCCATCAATAAGGAAGTACACTTTAACGGGAACGGTTCATGACCATCTTACAGGAGAAGTGTTGCCTTTTGCAAGCATCCTTGTTGAAGGGACAACAATCGGAACAGCGACAAATAACGATGGCTATTTTACCCTTGTAAATGTGCCATCCGATACAAGCACTCTCAGGGTTCAATATGTAGGATATGGATCCACCATGGTATTCCTGACGCCGCAGTCACCTAAAAAGAATTTCAGGATAGATATAAAGCCATCATCCCAGACCCTCAGGGAGGTAAGAATTACGGCTCATAAGGATGACGTTGTTTTTGTAAAGAAGTCGGAAGTGAGCTCCATTACCTTCACCCCGGTCAAGATGGCAGAACTCCCAAGCATCGGAGAGAGAGATGTGATGCGTTCCTTCCAGCTGATGCCGGGAATCAGCGCTTCAAATGAATCTTCGTCGGGGCTTTATGTTCGAGGAGGAACCCCCGATCAGAATCTGGTCCTGTATGACGGATTTACTGTTTATCATGTTGATCATCTTTACGGATTTTACAGTGCCTTCAATGCAAATGCTTTAAAAGATATTCAGCTTTATAAGGGAGGATTTGAGTCGAGATTCGGGGGCAGGATATCTAGTGTAACTGAAATTACGAGCAAGGAGGGTAACCAGAAAAAGGCAAATATCGGCGCCGATGTAAGTCTTTTGAGCACCAACGTATATGCCGAGGTTCCAATTGGTGACAAATTTACCTCCTTTATAGCCTATAGGAAATCATATCAGGGACCCATTTATAATCTGATATTTAAGAAGTTCAACAAAACCAATACTTCTGCGGCTCCTGATGTGGGTACCGGTCCCGGAAGAAAGTTTTCGCAAAACAGCGATATCACTTCTTATTTCTACGATCTCAATGCACGTTTTACCTACAGACCTTCCCAGAAGGATATCATCTCTTTGAGTATTTTCAATGGCGATGACAAACTCGATAACAGTTTTGCTTCGAGTGCCCCATCCTTTGGGCAGAACAATGCTAATTTCAGTATGAATTCAACGGATCTAACCAAATACGGTAATTTTGGTTCGAGTCTCAGATGGTCAAGAAAATGGAGTTCCAAACTTTATGGGAATACGATTGTAAGCTATTCGAATTACTTTAATATCAGGAACCGCTCACAGGAAAGGACCCTTATAAACAGCGATAATGCTTCCTCGACGCAAATGAACGGTATCTTTGAATACAACGATCTGAAGGATTATAGTGTAAAATCTGATTATCAGCTTGATATGACCGATTTTGCGCAATTGAAATTCGGGGCTTTCGCCACACTTTATGATGTTAAATATTCTTACGCCCAAAGCGATACAGCCAATATTCTTGACCGTAACGGTCAGTCTCTCCTGGCAGGAGGCTATCTGCAGGGGAGGTTTAAATTCATCGACGGAAGACTTAACCTCTTACCTGGTATGCGGTTTGATTATTTTGAGAAGACAGGGAAGGAATACTTTGAACCTCGTTTTTCAGTGACTTACAATCTTACCGACAGGATTGTACTGAAAGGTGCGACAGGGAGATATTTTCAGTTTGCCAACAGGGTTACCCGCGAGGATATAATGTCGGGGAACAAGGAATTCTGGATCCTCTCCGACGGGAAGTCTGTTCCGGTAAGTTCTTCAATACATTTCGTTGCCGGCATTTCGTATGAATCAGATGACTACACCTTCAGCGGGGAAGCTTACTATAAAAAGATTACAAACCTCACTGAATATTCTCTCAGGGTTAATTCGAGTCCGATGGGTGTCAATTACAATGAAAACTTCTTTAACGGCTACGGGTTCTCAAAGGGGATTGAACTTCTTGCCCAAAGGAACGTCGGGAATATTACCGGCTGGGTAAGCTATACCCTTGGAGAGGCAAGAAACCATTTTGATGCTTACTCCGATGGATATTATCCTGCCAATCAGGATGTAACACACGAGTTCAAGATTGTCGGCATGTACAAGTACCATAGGTGGGATTTTTCTGCAAACTGGATCTTTGCTACCGGACGGCCATACACAGCACCTTCGGGAGCTTATAGTATCACCCTTCTCGACGGAACATCACAGGATTTTTTCACTGTAACTTCAAAGAATCATCTCCGTCTGCCCGACTATCATCGTTTTGATGTGGCTGCAACATATAAGCTTCTCATGGGAAACCGTGGCGATAAAAAGAGGAGAGAACTAGGAACAATAAGCTTTTCCATTTTTAACCTATACAATCATCAGAATATCTGGTATAAGCAATTTACAATCGTAGAAGGAAAGATTATTGAGACAAATGTCAACTACCTTGGAATAGTCCCTAATGTAACATTGTCATTAAAATTCAGATAAAATGAAAATACATCATATAATTTATCTTATTCTGACAATTTCGGCCTTCACTGCCTGCAAAAAAAAGGAAAATACTGAATTTACCGACAGCCCGATAATTGAATCTTACCTCTCGCCCGGTGATTATTTAAACATCAGGGTAAGCCGGCAGATACCTTTTTCCTCAGATGTCACTTACTCACAGGACAATATTGATTCACTCTCCGTTCTGGTTTCAGTCGGGAATGATACTTATTTTCTCAAAACCGCCGGTGATGGAAAGTATATTGACAGTTCGCTTGTTGTGAAAGCGGGTGAAACCTATAATCTTTCGTTTATCTATAATTCAAAAAATGTATCGGCATATACCAATATTCCTTCTAAACCGGTTAAATTCACAGAGTCGGCGGCTATTATATATGCTTACAGGATGGACAGTACTTCCAGTTTTGACCCGGGAGGAATGAGTTCGATGCCGACACCGGTAACTTTGGACTGGTACAATTCCGATGACTCATACTATATAGTGGTTATCGAAAATCTGGAAACGACTCTCGATCCTATTCGTGATTTCGGAACCGATGAATCTACGGGAAATGTATTCAGAAAACCTCCCACCACAGCATCGGGTTTGGAGCTCAGACCACAGGAATTCAAATATTTCGGAAGGCACAGACTAATTCTTTATCATGTGCTTCCCGACTATGCATCGCTTTATACCTCAACCACCAGTAGTTCACTCGATCTGACCAATCCTTCAACCAGCATCACTAATGGTTATGGAATATTTACAGGACTAAACAGTGATACTCTCTATCTTGACGTTAAGGAGAAGAAATGAGATAAGATCATTTCAAATAACTCCCTTTAATACTGGAGAAGATAAAAGACGAAAGTAAAATGATAAAAGTGTCATTTGTCTTCTGAAAATTTGTGAATTAATTTCGCTAAGCTATATACCGGGTTAATTCACTCTGGTTTTCTGATATTCCGGAAACAGCAAACATTATAAAATATTTTTCAAAATTTATTTGTTTTTAATATTAATATTCTATATTTGCAATATATAAGAAACTTAAATATATAAGATAAATGATATCATCCGATCTGCTCAAAGGCTCACTTAAAACAATAGTCCTTAAACTTCTGCAAGAGGAGGGACCCATGCATGGATATGCAATTACACAAAGGGTTGAAGAATTGACTCAGGGTAAGATAAAACTTACCTACGGCGCTCTCTATCCTATTCTCCATAAACTCGAAAACGAGAATATACTGGTTACCACTACTGAAATCAGAAGTAACAGGACCAGGATCTATTATGCCCTGACTCCCAAAGGAGATTCAGTCGTGGTTGAAAAAATCAGGGAGCTGAATGAGTTCATCGAATCCATGCAGCAGATTGTTACTCCCAAAACCGGACTTAGCCATGCCTGAGCTGAGCCTTCACAATATTGATGCAATAACACAGGATGTGCTGAAAGAGGAGATAATATTTTCTCATCTCGCTCACGAACTTATCGATCAT
>CAIPJU010000264.1 GCA_903865465.1 uncultured Bacteroidota bacterium | reverse complement strand
CGTTGATAAATCCTCCCGTTATGAGCAGAACAGATAAAGTTATGGTTGTGAAAAATGACCATTTCCTGAAAGACAGAATAGATTCAGGGCTAATAAGCCGGAAAACTTTTAAGACAAGCAGCACAATATCCGATAAGAGGAATAAGAAAAATCCATACAGCATAAATGCAAGCCAGAATCCACCGATAATGTTGAGAATATCGGTGATAAGCGAGGAGTGCCTCGCCTCAATGATTTTAGCTGCTATGAAAAGGGCAGCAAGGACAAAAAACGTTATGGAATACAGAACCCTGTTGCCTTTCAGGAGAGGCAGCGCATTATATCCTTTGAAGAATATGTAAATATTAGCCAGAGAATAGATTGTCAGTACTATAAGGAAGAAAATAGCCATTTCTTTTTTCATGTTAATCAGTTTACCAGTTTCAGGCTTGAATAAGTTTTATTGCCTCTGATATAAAACTCAAATACAATACTCTTGTTCAGAACAGGGGCATTAAAATCTTTTTCACCAAGTTTTTTAACTAACTGCCGTTTTAATTTCAGTTTCTTAAGGCTTTTATAGTAATCACGATGTGCTTTTAATACAGCAAGGGTACTGCTGAAGTTTCCCTGGGCCATGAAGAAGATACCGGCAATACCGTCAAGTATTTTTCTTATGAGAATAAGCCTGTGGAACTTCCTGTCGGGAAGATTTTTGTGGAGCAGGAAGAGGCTGTTCCTGAAATTCAGATAGGTCTTGAAAGGAGAAGTATAGGGGAGAGTGCCTCCTCCAACATGATATACTACAGAAGATGGAAGGTAACAAACTCTGTATCCTGCCTTATGAAAGCGCCAGCAGAGATCAATCTCCTCCATATGTGCAAAAAAATCTTCGTCGAAGCCGCCACATTTTTTCCATGCCTCATTCCTGGCTATCATACACGCTCCACTCGACCAGAACACATCTGTTCCTGAATCATATTGACCCTTATCTTTCTCAAATTTTGTAAAAATCCTGCCGCGGCAAAAGGGATAACCATATTTGTCAATAAAACAGCCACCTGCGCCTGCGTGTTCAAAATACTCTTTGTTGTTGAATGACAAAATCTTAGGCTGGCAGGAGGCAGCATCGGGATTCTCGTCCATAAATCTGACCAGTGGCTTGAGCCAGCCATCGGTAACTTCAATATCAGAATTCAGAAAGACATAATATCCGGCTTCAATTTGTTCCAGGGCGAGATTGTAACCGCCGGCAAAGCCATTGTTTTTCCCGAGCCTGATCACTTTGACATCCGGATGGTTCAATTCGATCCAATCTGCCGATCCGTCGGTGGAACCATTATCGGCGATACAGATTAATGTTTCATGGTCAGCTGTATGTTTGATTACCCCGGGAAGAAATTTCTGAAGATATCCAAGTCCGTTCCAGTTTAGTATTACTACAGCTGTCTTATGCATTTCCTGCAGGTTTTTTATGTTTCCATCTTTTATGGCTCCAGAGCCAGAATTCCGGTTTTTCTGTAATTAACTGTTCAAGCCGCCGTACATGCGCCTCAGTAATAACGTGTTCTGACAAGCCTGCAGTATGTTCAAATAAAGTTTCTATAGTGAGGTTGTAATATCCTCTTTTCACTTTTTGAAGGTTCATGAAAATAATTGCCATATCATATTTTATGGCGATTTTCTCAGCTCCGGTGAATACGGGAGTATCCTGATTTAAAAAGGTGGTCCAGTAATTTATATCATGTTTCGCAGGTGTCTGATCTGATATAAAACCAGGTATTATACGTATTTTTTCTTTTCTGAACTTTATGATATCCCTGACTATTCCCGACATTGGCGCCAGAATGGCTCCATGCTTGGCCCGAAGTTTTTTTACATAGTTATCGAAATATTTATTTTCAAGTGGTTTGTAAATTGGTACAAGCTGATATTTAATGTGTTTTTGCATAATATTGGTCCACTCCCAGTTGTTGTAGTGGCCAACAATAGCTGCAATATCCCTTCCCTCGTCATAGAATTTGTCAAAGGCTTCCAGATTGGTGAACGTCATCCTTTTATTCTGTTCCTTTTCCGACATTTGGGTAAGTTTGAGAAATTCAATGAACAGATCGGCCAGATGATGATAAAACTTCTTCGCGATAAGTTTTAGCTCCTCCTCAGTTTTTTCGGGGAAAGAATTCCTGAGATTCATTGCCACGACACTCCTTCTGTACGAAGGAAAATAATAGAGGATAAGATACAGGAAATCAGATAATACATAAAGCACTGAAAGTGGAAGGAGAGTAAGGATCCAGGTGAAAACGCGAAATAGAATGTAGCCTGTTAATTGCATGTTTTATTCAGAATTATATATTCATGTACCTGTTAATGACATCAACCACTTCCCTGTATACCAGGCTATTGGATGCAATAACCTCATCACCCGACAGGTTTTCCTCTGCCCCGTTGAAATCGCTGAAACGCCCGCCTGCTTCCCTTACCAGAATGATGCCGGCAGCTATGTCCCAGGGGTGAAGTCCATATTCATAAAACACCTCGACTCTTCCGCATGCCACATACGCCAGGTCGATCGCAGCCGAACCAAATCGCCTTATCCCGTGTGTATTCCTGCAAAAAAAAGATAAAGCCTGCATATACTGTTCCATCCTGTCGAAGTCGTAATAGGGAAAGCCGGTAGCGATGAGGCTGTCACCAATAGTTGGAGCCTTTGATACATGTATTGGTTTTCCGTTAAGCCAGGCACCTCCGTTTTTCCATGCCGTAAAGGTTTCTCTGCCCCTGACATCATGAACAACTCCGGCAATAACGTCATCATACTCCATAAGTCCAATGCTTATTGAATATGGCGGCAGACCATGAAGGAAATTTGTGGTGCCATCGAGAGGATCAATGACCCAGCAATACCGTTCTCCTTTTTTCTCAATTGTACCCTCTTCGGTAATGAATCCCGCTTCGGGGATAATTTTGCTCAACCGTTCGACAAGCATCTTCTCTGAACCTTTATCAACATAGCTTACAAAATTATTAAGCCCTTTGGTTTCGGTCATTCTGCTATCGTAGTTTTCAGCTTCATGCAGGATAAAAATAGCTGCCTCGTGAGCGGCTGCTTCAATCTCCACACAGATGTTCTTAAGATCGGTCATCATTCAGTCGATTAAATTTATTTGCATCCTTCCTGAAGGAGCTATACCTTTAAGTTCAACCGTTTTAATACGGCTTCCAAGCTTCGGGTTCCATGGGTATTCCACTCTTATATAGTTGGCTGTAAAGCCTGTGATCATTCCTTCGTTGCGGCTGTTCTCAAAAAGCACTTTTGTTGTGAGACCAATGTTGGCAATCCTGAATTCCCTGCCCTTTTGTTCTGACATGGCAATGAGTTTCTTACTTCTCAGCTCTTTAACTGAAAAAGGCACTTTATCGTCAAATTCTGCGGCGATAGTTCCTGGCCGTTCCGAAAAACCAAACACATGGAGATAGGAGAGAGGTAACTTTTCAAGGAAAGAAAAAGTGTCATCGAAATCCGTCTCAGATTCTCCGGGAAAGCCAACGATAACATCGGCGCCAATGCCTGCGGATGGAATCAGTTCTTTTACCTTTAAAACCCTGTCGGCAAATACATCCCTTCTGTACCTTCTACGCATCAGACCGAGTATCTTATCGCTGCCACTCTGAAGCGGAATATGAAAATGTGGAAGTACTTTTTCATTTTCTGCAGCCAGTTTTATAAGCTCATTGGTAAGAAGGTTTGGTTCGATTGATGAGATCCGGAACCTTTCGATTCCTTCTGTTTTTACCAGTTCACTGAGGAGCCCTGCAAAAGAGTCACCTGTGGTTTTTCCGAAGTCGCCAATATTTACGCCTGTAAGGACAATCTCCTTAACACCCCTCGAAGCGATTTTCCCAGCCTCTTCCTTCAGTAATGCTATTGAAGGATTTTTGCTGTTTCCCCTTGCCATGGGAATGGTGCAGTACGAACAGCCGTAGTCACAACCGTCCTGTACTTTAAGAAAGGAGCGGGTTCTGTCCCCTACTGAAAAGGAGTTGTTAAAGCCATCATTGTCTGTAAGATCGCACGATTGCACAATTGCTCTTTCATTCTTTCCGGCAACTGAGAGGTAATCGGCGAGGCTGAATTTCTCATTTGTGCCAAGAATAAGATCAACTCCGGGGATTGAAGATATCTCCTGGGGCCTGAGCTGAGCATAACATCCGACAACTGCAATAAAGGCACTGGGTGAAAGATGCATAAATTTTCTTATGGCCTGCCTGCACTTTTTATCCGCTGCATCGGTTACCGAGCAAGTGTTGATAACATAAATATCAGCCCTGCTGCTGGCAGGTACTCTTTCAAACTTGTCTTCTGAAAATGATCTTGAAATAGTTGAAGTCTCAGCAAAATTAAGCTTGCAGCCTAGGGTGTGGAATGCTATCTTTTTTCTTTCGTTTATCATGAGTGGTATGCCTTCATAATCAGGCATTTGTTGTCATAAATTCTCTTTAAAAGTTGGTAGAATGACTTTTCTTAAACAATTATATTTATATTTCACCAGTTTTGAGCTGCTACAACAAACGGCTTGCCAGTTCTGCCAGGAAGCTTCTCTCTCCCTTGACAAGGTTTACGTGAGCAAAAATATCCTGGTTTTTCATCTTATCAGATAGATAGCTCAGGCCGTTTGACGCAGTGTCGAGATATGGTGAATCAATCTGTTCTATATCGCCGGTAAAGACCATTTTTGTCCCTTCGCCAGCCCTGGTGATAATTGTTTTTATTTCATGAGGGGTGAGGTTCTGGGCCTCATCCACAATAAAGAAAATACTCGAGAGGCTTCTCCCCCGGATATATGCAAGTGGTGTGATAACAAGTTTTTCCTCTTTAACCATATCGTTTATTCGCATAAATTCAGGACTCTGGTGGCTGAATTTGTGTTTTATAACAGTAAGGTTATCGTAAAGAGGCTGCATATAGGGATCCATTTTTTCTTTTACGTCACCGGGAAGAAAACCCAGATCACGGTTTGCCAGAGGGACAATGGGCCTTGCAAGAAAGATCTGTTTGTATCGCTTGTGCTGCTGAAGTGCAGCAGCAAGTGCAAGAAGAGTCTTTCCGGTTCCTGCCTTCCCCGTTAAGGATACCAGCTGGATGTCGGGATTTGACAAGGCTTCTATTGCAAAAGTCTGCTCGGCATTTCGCGGATCAATGCCGTAGGTATTCTGCTTTATGACCCTGTTCAGTATTTTTGTGGCGGGATTGTGGTGCGCCAGAGCGCTGGATCCATTATTCCTCATTATAAAGAACTGGTGACCCTTCATGTTTTCATCAAGGTTGAAATCAGATGCCCTCACCCCGTCGGGAAGTTCGTAGAGCTTGCTTATCAGTTCAGGATTTACACCTTCGATGATTCTTATTCCCTTATAAAGATCGTCAATATTTGCAACCTTGTCATTTTCATAGTCTTGCGCCATAATTCCCAGCGACTTAGCCTTCATACGAAGATTTATGTCTTTCGTGATAAGAGCTACGGTACTGTTTTTATTGGTCGAACAAACATAGTCGGCAATGGCAAGGATACGATGATCTGGAGTTCTTTCAGGAAAGGACTGGT
>CAIPJU010000263.1 GCA_903865465.1 uncultured Bacteroidota bacterium | reverse complement strand
CATACAAGCCAGCATAGACTCCTGTGAACCCTCCGACAGTCTCTGAACTTAGGAATTTTGAATCCACCTTTTCAATATCCCTGAAAGCTTCTTCACCCTGAGAATAGGAAAATATAAATGAGGTGCGCTCACATCTTATTGCAAGTTTTACGGCTCCTGGTTTAAGAGGAATCCCTTCCGATTCATGAACAACAGATCCGAACCTGAGACGGCTTACCAGTACTCTCTTTCCACCCGACTTTTTGATGAGAAGATCAAAATGAGAACCGTTGTTCAGCAGAGTCATCCCAGCCTCCTCTTTATTTCCTGCCGGATTGAAATCGACCTCTGTGGAAGCAGTAAAATACATATCAGTGATCCTCCTTCCAACAAAGGTTGGTGATTTCTGATCCTCGATTGTCTGCTCCGATCCGGTAAGCCTCAGATACCCCTTCCGTGCTGAAAGTGAGTAATTATTCATAAGCGGATACCTGATATAGTTGAATTCCAGAGGCAATTTGTCCCCGCCAAAATCAACTCTTGCAGCTTCCGGAGAAAAGGGTTTCAATGGAAGTGTCGGGCAGGTCATGTTGACAGTAGCTGTTCCGTTTCCATTAACAACAGGCCAGCCGTTTTTAGGCCAGGTTACTGGAGCCAGACAGGTCTCTCTTCCGAGGATATGATGTGTACCATCGCCTGTTGACCTGTAGCCATGAAAGACGATCCAGAAAGAACCGTCAGCGGCGTTGATAATATCGGCATGACCAACACCCTGGATTGGATTTCCCTGACCAGCAGCATTTGCATGAGCCAGTATTGGGTTTGCAGGGTTTGTATTATAAGGGCCCCATATATCCTTACTCCTTGCAATAACTTCTGAATGAGCCTCTTCCGTTCCGCCCTCAGCATCCATCAGATAATAAAACCCATCTTTCTTATAGATGTGAGGTCCTTCGGCATACCTGCCACCGTTACCATTCCATATTTTCTTACCTTCCGAAAGGAACTTGCCCGTCTTCAGGTCTATCTGGTGCAATACAAAGGTGGAAGAGATCACATAATTCTTCCCATCCCCGTCAAAGTAGATATCAGGATCGATACCCTGAGCCTCAGTGAAAATCGGATCCGACCAGGGTCCTTCCGGATTTGTTGCTGTAACATAGAAATTTCGAAAACCTGCCATATTGGTAGTGTTCATATAGAAGAGACCTTCATTGTACCTTATTGTAGTGGCAAAAATATTAAGTCCGGCTGGAAGCTGCGTTGGTCGGTCGATGCAGTAACCTATCATTTTCCAATTCACAAGGTCTTTACTGTGAAAAACAGGAACTGCAGGGAAATATTCAAAGGTACTGTTCACCAGATAATAATCATCGCCAACCCTGCAGACGCTGGGGTCGGAGAAAAAGCCGGGAATAACCGGATTATGGAAGGTTACCGCTTCGTTCGGATCGGTTACTGCGCTGAAGGGGGTCATGTTCATGCTGAACTCCGGCAGAGGAGCAGTTCTCTTTTCCTGTCCGGCTGCATTGCTGACCAGACTAAATATTACTGAAATAATCAGAATGAATTTTGCAAAGTTTTTCATATCAGTTTTTATTTGTTGCTACTGGCTTAATTCCGTACTAAACACCTTTGAGATAAGCAGGTTAGTACCCCAATAAGCCTGTAATTTAATTATTATGCCTTTAATCTATTATTGCTTTTTTTTGCAGTTTAATATCCTGCGAGGAACTGCCAATCAGAATATTCAAGGGACCGCTTTCCATTTCCCAGCCATTCACTTTATCGTTCCACCATGCAAGCGATTCAGCTTTTACCGTAAAACTGACTGATTTGCTCTCCCCTGCCATCAGATGGATACGTTTAAAGCCTTTTAATTCTTTAATCGGCCTTACCACTTTCGACTGCGGAATCTGAACATACAGCTGCACGACTTCATCTCCATCTCTGCCGCCGGAGTTTTTTATATCGGCAGTTACCGTAACACTGCCATTTTTCGCCATGGTCTCACTGTTAAACTTCAGATTGGAATATTCAAACCTGGTATAACTTAAACCATATCCGAACGGATATAGGGGTTCACCTTTGAAGTACATATAGGTTCGGCCATTTCTTATATCATAATCCATCATCCGGGGTAGCTGATCCATTGATTTAGGCCATGTCTGTACAAGACGGCCAGCCGGATTATAATCTCCGAAAATCACGTCGGCAACAGCAGTTCCCTGCTCCTGCGCTGCATGCGTAATATGAAGTATGGCCGGTACATTTGCCTGACTCCAGCTTATGGCATATGGAAAACTGGAAGTAAGTACCACAATGGTTTTTGGATTTGCAGCAAATACCTCTTTTACAAGGTCTTCCCCTGGAAGATCAAGTGATGACCTGTCGCGGCCTTCCCTGCCATCCCCGCATTCGGGGCATACTTTTGTCGATCCGTCCTGATTAAAGGCCTGACCTATATTTGTAATTCCGCACATCGGATCATTGCCTATTACCACAATCACATAATCTGATGATTTCGCTGCTTCAACAGCTTTGTTATATTCATTATTCTTTACAAATTTTATATTGACCCGGGCTCCAAGTTTGGCTTTTAAAGCTTGCAGGATAGTAATTGAATATGGTGTTTTTGCACTGTAAAAATCATAGAGTACCGAATCTGCGAAGGGACCTATCAGAGCTATCGACTTGATTGATTCCTTGTTAAGTGGCAGAATTTTCTCATTATTCTTAAGTAGAACAACTGATTCGCGTGCAACTTGCAAGGCGACACCCTTATGCTTCTCAGAATTCCATGGTTCAGGCTCACCGGCAGCTCCAATCTTTGAATAAGGATTTTTTTCAACCGGATCGAGCAGGCCAAGCCTGATGATAGTGTTAAACTTGCCCCTTATTGCTGAATTTATATCTGCTTCATTAATCCGGTTATTTACAAGCCCCTTATTAATATCATCTTTTACATTACCACCCAATTCGAGAAATTGGTTCATTCCAATCTTAATAGCAGCCGATACAACCTCTTCCTTCGAATTAAAATATTTATGCCCGGTTACAGCAAGCCCCAGGGCGCCGGCATCGGAGGAGATGACCCAGTTGGCTCCCCATTCCTTACCGACAACATCTTTTAGTACCGGGTTAACAGTCATGGGAATTCCGTTCCATGCGTTATAAGCTGCCATAAATGACCTCGCTCCTCCTTCCATAAAAGCCATTCTAAACGGAACGGAATAATATTCGCGCATCAACCTGTTGTCAAAGTCAGAAGAAGAACGGCCCCTGGTAGTCTCATTGCTGTTCGCAAACACATGTTTCAGAAGCGATGCAGCCATCCAGTAATTGGGATCATTCCCCTGTATTCCTTTGGTAAGTGAAGCAGCCATGGTTCCTGTAAGAAATGGATCCTCCCCATAACTCTCATCATTTCTTCCCCAACGCGGGTCTCTGGCCAAATCGGAGGTAGGCCCCCAAAGCATCAGTGCCGCCATCTTATATTTCTCACTCTGGGTGGCATACCTTGCCTCATAGCCCTCAACGGCACCAGCCTGCTCTATTAATTCAGGATCCCATGTTTCTCCCATTCCATAAACCTGGCAAAAGGAGGTAGTCGGAACCACCTTGTTCCCTGAACCCGGATTAAAGCTCCTTATCAGTGTCTGGTGTATACCTTCCGCACTTCCCGGAGAAGGAATGTTAAGCCGTGGAACCTGGAAATTTGTAAGAAAATCGACCTTCTCTTCCAAAGTCATCAAAGAGATGATATTGTCAACGCGCTTCTCCATGGTCAGTTTTGGATTCCGGAAAGGGTACTTTTCCTGGGAGAATGATACATAGTTGCAGATGAACCCAATTATGACTATCATCAAAGTTGCCCTTAAAACCTGAAATTTGATCTTCATTTTAAAAGTTGGTTATATTGTTAACATCACAAAATCAGAATGTATTCATAATTAATTAGTTACGAAAGCTGCAAAATACTGGTTATCTTCTCATTGACATATCAGGACTTACTGGTTTCAATATCACATCGACCAGGAACTTATATTTTTCTTCCGTGGGAGTAAGAGGGATCATGCCCATTTTTTCGTTTAACTGCATTATGTTTTTACTTTCGGCTTTGAAAGGAGTCCATTGCGGCAAACCGGAGCCGTTTGGATCACCTGTTCTAACGAAATTTACCCAGTATGATGCCATCCGTTCAGCAACAAGTGAATCGGCTGCAGTCCAATGCCTGTTAAGTTTATTAAAAGTGTTAAAGATATAAGGTACCTCACCCGTATGGAAGGCGCCAAATTCGGGATGTTCAGGCCAGGGAATAGCCTTGTCGAAGTAATAACAATAACCATTTGTCTTAGCCGATTTATCCCTTTCGTTAAGGTAGAGGAAGGCTCCTATCCTGCCCTGCTCCTGTCCAGCAGTTTTAAGTGCAGCAGCTGTATCCTGTCCGGTAAGAGGATAAAGAGAAAAGAAGCCGGGAGATTTCTCACCCGAATACCTGGTTTCTCCGCTGTTCAATCCGGTCATGAATGGCGTATCATTCTGCTTTCCGCTCTTCAATACGTTGACCGGGCTATCGGTAAGAAGGTAGCCGTCGATTATCAAGCCGAAACCCATGCCCAATGGAACAACGACTTTTGGATCCTGTTTTAAAATTTCTGTTGCCGGCATAGCTCTGAGCTCCCTGAGATTTGAAGCACCTTTCAATTTGGCAAAGTTGACACCTCTTGTTTCAGCCTCCTTCAGAGTTGTCATGTTACCAGAACCAATTCCTCTTAAGCTGGAACCGCTTTCTGTTATTGCACGTTGAAAGAGGCCCTTTGCCAGGGGAGAGGCAACCAGAGCGTTAACCGCCATGGCCCCTGCCGATTGACCTGAAATACAGACCTTCTCCGGATCACCACCAAATGCCGGAATGTTAGCTTTTACCCACTTCAGAACCGATACCATATCAAGCACACCATAGTTTCCTGAAGCATGATCAGGCGATTCTGCAGTGAGTTCAGGATGTGCAAGGAATCCCAGGACTCCAAGACGGTAATTTGCATTGATGACAACAATTCCTTTTTTCGCCAGGGCCTCTCCGTCATAAACAGCCACAGAGCCTGAACCCTCATTAAAACCTCCGCCATGGAAGTAAATCAGAACACCCAGTTTATCGGCAGATGTCTTGGCAGGTGTCCATATATTTATATAAAGACAATCCTCACTGATACTGTCCTGAACCATAAATTCTTCCGTCCATGGCAACCTGGAATGGGCCCTGTTCTGCATACAACTTGAACAAAATGTTGTAGCGTCCCTGACACCGTCCCATGATTTCGGAGCCTGCGGGGCCTTCCATCGCAGGTCACCAACCGGAGCTGCAGCATATGGAATCCCTTTAAAGGCAACAACTGAACTTGTTCCATTAACTACTCCTCTTACCAGGCCATAGTCAGTTTTGACGATGGGATCAATGATTCTGTTTCCCTTTTCTTTTCCGGTACATGAAAAATGAAAAAGAGTAAAAACAATCAAAAAGATCGAAAACAAACCGTACTTAATTAGTGATTTCATGTCTTTTGTAAGGTTTTGGTAATAAATATAAAGCTTATTATATATCTTATTAACAGTAAGATGCAAAAATGAATTGATCAGGTAATTACTTATTTACAACAAATTTATAAGTTCCCGATTCAAGCTCAAAAACGGCCTTCCCATTTTCCGTCTTTAGAAATTTTACTCCTTTTGCATTGCCGGCAGGCTTTCCGCTTTCGTCTATATTTTTTTCAGAAATAGCAGGAAGATATAGCGTTGCACTTGTATTGGCCGGAACGGAAGTTTCATATGTCAGTACTCCATTCTCAACTTTCCAGGAACTTGAGATTTTTCCATACATCGAGTCATAATATCCTTTAGCCCAGGTCATCTGGCCTGTTGGATCAGGTTCAGGCTGAAGGATGAATCTCCTAAACCCGGGCTCATCTCGCTGAATTCCCAGCGAATATGCCATCATCCACTGACCCACTGCACCGAATGAATAATGGTTAAAGGAGTTCATACTGTTGTTTCCGCCGAAGCCATTCTCAACTGTGTAGCCATTAAGTCTTTCCCAGATAGATGTGGCCCCCTGATCGATGGAATAGAGCCATGATGGATATTGACTGCTTTGTAAAAGTCTGTAGGCCAGATCACTGTATCCGTAATCAGAAAGAGCTTTACTTATCCAGGCTGTTCCAATAAATCCTGTCATAAGAGAATATTTTGGGCGAATAACTCCTCCATCATCCACATTCTCCCTTTCGACCGTCTCCTTCAGGTTTTGAACCATATATGGGATGTTTTCATCGCTGAAGGCTCCAAGGGCAAGACCTACGGCATATGATGTCTGGGTATCAGCCAGCTTGAGCTCCGGGGCTTTGACAGGGCCGCCGAAGCTAAAACCTCCGCCTGTAAGACCCATTGTCTTATGATCGTGATTTACAAATTGCTTATTGAAAAATGCTCTCCGTTCATTGTACCATGTTCCAAATTTCTCTGCATCCTCAGATTTTCCGAGAAGCTTAGCTGTTTCAGTCATTATCCTCAGGTCGAATATATGATAGGCAGTTACAAGGAATGCGGTTCCAAGCTGATTATTCTGAGGCCCAAGCCAGTCGCCCAGTTGAGCATCAGAACTAAGTCCTGTTTTGGGATCGATGGTGGTCTGAACGTAATCTGCATAGGCTTTCATTGCATTATAATGCTCTTTAAGAAGTTCGATGTCATTATATTGCTGGTAGGCCTCCCATGGGACTGTAATGCCTGCACTTCCCCATAAGACACCGCCAAACCCGCCGCCAACAGGAGCAACGTCGGTAAACTTCCCCGAGGACATCTGAACATCACGCATGGCGAACATATGACGTCGTAAAAACTGATCAGCATTTGAAACATAAGTTGCTGTCCGGGAAAATACTGAAATATCTCCCGACCAGCCCATTCTTTCATTTCGCTGAGGGCAATCGGTAGGGATGGTAAGGAAATTATCAACATTCGACCAGACCAGATTTGACCAGAGCTGGTTTACCTTTGGATTAGAGGTTTCATAAGCGGCTGTAAGATCCTTAACGGAGCTTATGGCCACGCACTGAACTGCGTCAAGAGGCAGAGGTTCATCAATACCGCTAATCTCAATATATTTAAAACCATGGGAGGTAAACTTAGGCTGACAGACCTGGCTTCCCTCTTTCATGATATAGATATCCTGACTCAGGGCTGCCCGGTAATTTTCGGTCATAATCATGCCAACATTATTACCTGACTCCTTCAGATCGGGATAGAGCACTTCCCCAAAGCGGAGAGTCATTTTATGTCCTGACTTTCCGTTTGTGAGAGTAATCCTGGGAACACCTACGATATTTTGCCCCATATCATAAATGAAGACCCCTTTTCTAACCTCTTTCAATCTCCTTGCTGTCAACACTTTATAGATTCCGGCATTATTACCGATTTGTCCTGTCAGCGATAGCTTCTTAAAGTTGAAATCGTAGGAATTGCCTCCCATCTCAACTACTTTTCCGCTGAAAACGGTCCCCTCAAGAGGAACTTCGACAGCCTTTTTCCATGCATTGTCGTTGTATGAGGCTTCAGACCATCCCGCGAGTGATGCTTCACGCCTTGCATCGTATACCTCTCCCATGTCGAGACTGCTATATAGAACGGGGCCAAGATTACAGTACTTCCAATCGTTATTATTGCTTGTTATAATTTTCGATGTACCGTCGTCATAGGAGATAAGTAGTTTTGCGAGGAGAGACTGCCTGTCGCCGAAATGGTTCCAGATATCACCGAAGCTGAGCAGACCGCTCCACCATCCTTCACCAAGCATTGCTCCCAGGGCATTCTCCCCGGGTTTAATCATGGCAGTAACATCATAGGTCTGATAAAGATGTGTAATATTGTATTGGGTCAGTCCTGGATTGTAGTAGTCGTCACCTACCCTTTTCCCGTTCAGGAAGAGTTCATAAATTCCTCGCGCGGTGGCATACAATCTTGCCGATTTGATTTTCTTTCCCTCACATTTAAACGAAGTTCTTAAAACTGGCATCGCATTCCGGCTCGGATCCGCAACAAGAAAAGTTCCTGAACTGTTTCCCTTCAAAATAAACTTTCCATCAAGTATTGTAAGTCCTGAATTCGGATCAGCTACAAAATCGCTGTAAATACCTTTATAGTCTGATCCTGTAATAGTTTCAGTGAAGAGGGTCGAATTTGGTATCCGGTTATTGCTGACAGTTAATCCGGAGAAGCTGGCCTTCTGTCCGGGATCAACTGAGAAACCCATGTCGCATAGCATCCCGTATGGAATATAATTACCTCCCGATCCTACGGGGTTCAGGTTGACCGACACACCTCTTTCACCCATACCCGGAAAGCGGAAGCCTCCTTGTTGTTCTTTTATTTCTGTGAATTTGCTTATACCATCAATTGATAAGGTGATCTCACCAAATTTACTTGAGAATGCAATATTATGCTCCTTGTTCTTATTTGCCTGGTTTATGACTGAAGTGAAAACATCCCAGCTCTGCAAAGGGCTGGATGGCTTATCGCTATCCTTGTAACCTGCACGGTATACTTTGAGCTTTGCACGTCCCTGCTCACTTCCGTCAACAGCTGAGATATCCAGTTCAATCCTGATATAGCTCCCGTTTTTTCCATTTTCAACCTGGAAGATATTTTTGTTCCTGTCGGAAAGCCGGGAATCATTTGCCCCATAAATAAAAGAGGCACGGCTGCTTCCATTTTCAATAGCGATATTGTACTGAAGGTTAAAGATGAGGAGGTAATGAGAAAAAAACATAAGATCGCCGGGTCCGCCACCAATCCATTTGGCTCCATCCCAGCCGCTAAGCCCCGGATCGGGATTCATAAGGCCTGTCTCGAACCAGGATGCAGCAGTTGACATGCCCCCCTTCTGGTCCCATACTGTTGCAGACCAGGTATATCTTGCAGACGCTTTCAGGGGCGTCCCTGCATATAAAATATCAAGGGATGTGACTGAGGCTACCTTTTTTGAGTCCCAGCTTATGATTCCCTTGGTATCCCTGACAATTATCTGGTAACTATTTTGGATATACTGGCGTTCGCCAGGCGGGGCGACCATCTCCCAGCTGAAGCGTGGTGCTTTCACATCAATGCCAAGCGGGGTTTTGGTATATTCAACCCTGAGGTTTCCCAGAGTTACACCAGCAAAAAGCTGAGTGCAATTCAGACAAATTACTAACAAAGTAATTAGGATCGGAAAGAGACTTCGTTTATTTTTCACTCCAGGCTCGATTTAAGTTTTAATACTTTAAACAAAATCAGGAAATTCAGTCCAGTGGTCTGAATTCAAATTTTCCCGTCTATCTGAATAACTGCGGAGCCAGTTCTTTAAGGCATACTCTCCATGTATCCCAGTTATGACCTCCGACTTTTCCAAAATAGGTATATTTCATTCCTAAATCATCAAGGCCTTTAATGAGACGTTTGCAATTATCATAAGCCATATCTGTTTCGCCGCAGCCAACCCAGTAAAGTTTGTATCCTCCGTTTTTAACTGGAGTAAGTTCTTTAATGGGGTCCCTGTCGGCTGTGAAGCCCATGCTTAAAACTCCGATGTATCCGAATAGTTCGGGATGGCGAGCGGTTGCATATAAGGTATAGATGCCCCCCATTGAAAGACCGGCAAGCGCTCTTGAATCTTTATTCTTAATTACTTTGTAATGCGATTCAACATAGGGGATGATATCCTCTATCAAACCCTTCACATAAGGGCCGCCTGAATGAAATTCCTCGGAAGTCCTGTTCTGTTGCATAGGTGATGGCCCGGCCAGAGGAGCAAGAACATCGGGTGCAGCAAGCTGATTCGGGCTGGCATTTGGCATAACAACTATCATTGGTACTGCTTTACCCTGGGCAATCAGGTTATCAAGAATCTGGCAGGCACGTCCAAGTGTTGTCCATGCATCCTCATCGCCTCCGCCACCATGCTGAAGGTATAAGACCGGATATTTCTTTGCTGATTCGCCGTAACCATATGGGGTATAGACATACATCCTTCTGTTAGCCCCAAAGGCAGGTGAAGGATACCAGACTTTCGACAGTATTCCTTTCTTGTCAGCAGCTTCGAGATAAAGATTGCTTTTCTCACCAGGAATAATAATAAGGTTGCTAACATTCTGTCCGTCGCGGACAATCTGAAGATTGTTGGGATCAAGCATCCGGATTCCGTCAACGGTGATGGAGTAGGTGTAAAAGTCAGGAGCCACATTCTCAGCCGTTAATTCCCATACACCCTCTTTGCCTTCAGTCATCTCAACAGGAGCAGGCATCATGAAAGTCCCGAAATCTGTTTTGGTCTCTTTCGAGGGAAGAAAATCGCCAGTTACTTCAACCTTAATAGCTTTGGGAGCCTTGAAGCGGATTGTAATATTATTCCCTTTTACTTCAGGCGATACGAGCCGGGGAGCGCCAAACTGGGCCATAGCTGTTGCACCCAGAAGAAAAGCAGTAAGGAAAAGAATAGTTTTTTTCATAACATCTTATTATTTGACATTTGGTTAATAACAATTATTCATCAGGTCGCCCTGGAGATTGAGCTAAATTATTTTTTCAGGAATCCCTGGAAGGCCAGCCACTCCTCGAAACGTTTTGTCCATTCATCGGTTGGCAGTCCCCTTCTTTGAATTCCAAAGCCATGGCCCCCTTTGCTGTAAATATGCATCTCGACCGATTTACCGGCGTCGCGCCATTTTTCATAGAGCCGGGTATTTGAATAGGCTATCGGATCGTCGGTTGCTAGAACAAGAAACATAGGAGGAGCATCTGCAGGGACTGCATCGCCCAGCATAGCAGGACAATAGGCGTAGATGGGGGCCACAAAATCGGGCCTGCTCTCTTTATCATAAGTCCGGGCCACCGAACCGGTAACTGTGCCTCCTGCCGAAAAGCCCATCATGCCTATCCGAAGCGGATCGAGGCCATATTCGGCAGCATGCTGACGCACATATTTCACAGCCTCGCGTCCATCGGCTACGGCAAGCGGGACAAAAGGAGCATTAACAGAATCCATCCTGGCGAAATATGCCTTCTGCAAATCCTGAAAAAGAGTATTGTTTATCCCGGGTTTCTCGGGTACCAACCTGTATTTAAGGATGAAAGCGGTTACACCCCTGGAATTCATCCATTTTGCCACATCGATTCCCTCGCTGGTAAAAGAGAGAAAACGAAAGGCACCTCCGGGGCAGATAATAATGGAAGTTCCGTTTGCCAGGGCTGCATCTGCTTTGTATAGAGTGAGCGTTGGCATAGAGACACTTGAAACGGATGTCACTTCCCCCCTGCTGTTTTTCTGCTGCTTCTCAGGTGAGGTAAGCAACTCCGAACCAGATGGCCTTTCGCCCTTATAAAGCGGGATTTCGGTTTGTGCGAAACTAAGGGTGACAGTGGCAGCACAGAAGATTGTCAGAACTAACTTTTTCATCTTAATATCCATTTTATAAATTTAATGATTTAGGTATAGGCAGATTAAAATATTCAATAATTCTGATTTAAAAAAACACAAATGATTCTTGCGAAGCAATTAAGTGTTATGGTTCTGGTAATTAGTATTTTGATCCAAAGGCATAATCTCCGGAACCTACAGTAAAAAGTGCATAACCATTATCCATGCTCAGGAATCTGACTCCGTTTTTAGCATCAATCTGCTTCCCCTGCTCAGTAACATCATCGGCTTTCAGTGCCGGGACAAAGAGAGTTGCCGTACTTCCAACCGGAACCTTTATATTCAATGAAAAAATTCCATCTTTCTTCTCCCATTTTATCGCTGCTCTTCCAAATGGTGTTTCATTTGAATATGATACGAAGGAGAGATCACTGGCAGGCTGAGGCCTGAAAATGATGTTCTTATAGCCCGGATGCAAAGGATCGGTATTCATACCGGCAAGTTTTCTGTAGAACCACACGATACCACCCCCGAACATAGGATGGTTACGCGAGGCTGTTCCATCCCATTCTTCCCAGGTGGTTGTCGCACCCTGCTCTATCCACCATCCATACGATGGCTTTGTCTTTTTATTCATGGCTTCATATGCCATATCGTGAAGTCCATTCTCAGAGAGAACTTCAAAGAAGAACTGGGTGCCGAAAATCCCTGTATCCAGGCTTCCTCCATTTGCTGTAATATCTGATTTTAAAGCAGTTATTACCCTCAGATATTGATCGGAAGGAACACCCATCTTAAGTGCGAAAATATTGCCTCCATAGAGGCCATAACTTCCTTTTTCCTTATCGTAAAATTTATTCATGAAGGCTCTCCTTGTTTTCTCAGCCAGCTTTTTATACTCCTCTGCTTCACTATTCTTTCCAAGGGTCAGTGCAGTTTTGGAGGTAAAATCAGCACAGCGCCACAGGTAGAATGTATGTACCATATCGATCGGAGGTAATTTAAAAGGGGCACTCCAGTCTCCGAGATTCAACCATTCATTTGGTTTTGCTGTGTCGGGAGCCTGCGAAAACATAATTCCTTCTTTGTTGGTCCAGGTAAGCATATATTTAATATAGCCCTTCATTCCTTCGTAGTTACTCCTCAGCATGTCGGTATCGGCATAATGCTGGTAAAACTCCCAGGGCATAATATTCATTGCAGCGCCCCAGGCCACGCCCCCACCGCAACCCGGTTGCCAGGGAGCCCCGTTTGGCACATATCCTGTTTCAGGGTTTTGGGCACCAAGAATATCCTGGATCCACTTTGTATAAAAAGCTGCAGCATCGAAGTTATTCATTACCGTCACACACGAAACCTGACCATCGCCGGTATAAGGCGATCGTTCACGATGGGGACAGTCGCTTGCAACTCCTCCATGCATATTATCTTTCTGGCTGCGTAACCAGATCTTATTTATAGTATTGAAAAGAGTATTTGACGATTCAAAGACCCCACTTGTCTTAACATCGGAATATACCGCCTCAGCAATAAGATTTTCAGCTTTTAGTTCCCCCGGCCAGTTCGATATTTCCACTGTCCTGAACACAAACCAGGTAAACCGTGCGGCGTATGACTCCGGAGCTCCTCCCTTCAGAGTATAGGAATTGCTCCCAACAGGCGATTCGCAGATATATTTAATATCAATTTTGCGACCCGCCTCACCCTTTATATTCAAGAGATGGAGCCAGCCTGATATCTCCTGTCCAAAATCAACTTTGAATTTCTCATTACCCAATGATTCTATCTTTACAGGGGAAAGCCTTTCCATTACCTTGTCGGTTGGTGACATATGGGCCTTCATTTTACCTTCGGGTGTTTTCCAGATTGCAACCTGTTTCCAGGTCGATTCGTCAAAACCAGCGCTTGACCAACCCTGCTGATACAACATTGCATCAAAATCTTCGCCACCATATACCAGATCACTAACAAGCGGACTAATT
>CAIPJU010000262.1 GCA_903865465.1 uncultured Bacteroidota bacterium | reverse complement strand
CCGCAATGAACATGAAAACTGTAATGACAATTTTGATATAGGGTGAAGAAAAAGCCGCCAATTCGTTATTATGTGTCGAGAAACCGCCGGTTGAAAGTGTGGAAAAAGAATGACAAACTGCATCAAACAGCGGCATTTTTCCAAGCACCAGCAGAATAATCTCGGCAAGGGTGATTGCTAAATAAATAAAGATAAGCCTCTTGGCTGCTTCAATTGTACGGGGATGGATCTTATCAGTGGGTTGACCCGAAAACTCAGTTGCTGCAAGGTGAATATTTATCGATCGGACAATCGGGAATACAGAAAGTGAGATAAAAATAATCCCTATGCCGCCAAGCCATTGAGTAATACTTCTCCAGAAGAGAATGCCACGCGGCATTGACTCTACATCAATGATCACAGAGGCGCCGGTAGTTGTAAAACCCGACATTGTTTCGAAGAAAGCGTCTGAAAAATTATTTATCGATCCTGAAAGAATAAAGGGCAGAGTTCCGAACAGACTGACTATTACCCACATCCCGGTTGCGATAACATATCCTTCCTTATTTCCAACAATTTTCTCCTCACTCCTGAGAGGGGTGAAGACAATAACGCCTGTGATAATTGTGATTAATGCGGAATATAGAAAGGAGGTAGCGGCGTGTTCATGATAGAGAAAGGATACAGCTCCTGAAGCCATCATAAACAGGCCTTCGAAAATTAGCAGAAGGCTGAAGACCCTGGTAATTATTCTTAAATTGAGCATCACCGTCAGATAAAATATTTTGAGAGCCTTTCATAGGCAGAAGGCAGAGTAAATACAACCACCTTGTCGTTGGCGTTAATGATGGTATCACCTGTTGCAATGAAAGGAACCCCGTCGCGTGTTCCACCGCCCACAATGGCATCCTTTGGGAAATCTATGCTGCGGAGTGTGCCTTTGGTTATTTTGGCGTTGGCTGGTACAATGAATTCAAGAACCTCAGCATCGGTACCGGTCATACACTTTACCTGTGTAACATTTGGTAATGAAGTATGGCGGAAAATACGGCTGGCAGCTGAGATTTTCTTATTAATGATAGTGTCAATACCGGTGTTTTCAGCCATATTAATATACTCCATATTTTCAACTTCTGCTATGGTCTTTTTTACACCCATCCTTTTGGCCAAAAGGCACGACAATATGTTTGTTTCAGAATTACCGGTTACGGCTACAAAGGCATCCATATTAGTAATACCCTCTTCTTCAAGAAGATCTACATTTCTTCCATCGCCGTTTATAATGAGAGATTTATCAAGAATTTCGGCAAGGGACTCGCATTTTGAAATGTCGGAGTCAATAATCTTTACCTCACAACTCTTCTGCATGTAAAGGGCAATATGTTTCCCTATCCTGCTTCCTCCAAGTATCATTATCCTTTTTGCTTCGAAGGATTCCCTTCCAGAGTTTTTCATCATCTCTTCAATTCCTTCCTGTGTTGAGATAATATATACAGAATCGCCAATCAGGAACCTCTCGTTTCCGCGAGGGATAATTGTCATTCCTGCTCTCTTTATCGCAACAGCCCTGTATTTGTCGGTTCTGAACTCTACTGAGATCTCCTGAAGACTTTTGTTGATTATTGGGTCCTTATCTTCAAGCTTTTGGATGTACATCACCAGCCTGCCACCCGTGAATCCCATAAAATCAGTAGCACCCGATTCATGAAGAAGTCCCAGTACTTCACGGGCAGCAATCAGTTCCGGGTAGATTAAAGAATCTATCCCCAACGACTTGAAAAAGTCGAGATTCGGCTGCTCAAGATAGTCCAGATTGTCAATCCGGGCAATCGTCTTAAGGGCGCCAAATCTTTTTGCCAGGATTGCTGAAGTTATGTTGGTATCTTCGTAGTGAGTTACTGCAATGAAAAGATCGGTTTTTTTCTTTAGGGAATCCTGCAAAATCTTAATGGAAGTAGCTGACCCCTCATAGGTAAGAACATCGAGGGAGATATCGATAGGTTTTAGTCGTGACTCTTCGGAATCAATAAGAATAATTTCATGATTTTCATTCGAAAGCATCTTCGCAAGATGGGTACCGACTTCCCCGGCTCCGGCAATAACTATTCTCATTATCTGTATATTTGGAAAAAAACTCCACAAAATAAGAGATAAATAGCTTAATACTCAAGTTTTTTAAGACATTTCTTTTCTTCGGGTTCATATTCTTTTTCTGTAAGCTCCTGATTTTCTGACATAATATGGTGCTATATCAGGCTGCTTTCCCCCTCCGTAATTAAGTTTTACAGCTGTTGATGCTTCTGAAGTTACTATTATAGTTCCCCGAAAGTTTTGAGGAATAGCATTCTTTGTTATCTGAGGCCGTCGTCCATAAAGTATGATGTAGTCAGGTGTTAAGTCATTAAATGTATTATGATTCAATTTGTTACAGATTAAGAAATTCTTTCCGTCTGCTTTTATGCAAGCGGTCCTGTTGCTTAGGTTATTTATCTTAAGCTTTAATCCCAGAACAGCAGCATGTCTCTTTATTTCAGCCCCGGTATCGCTGGTGTCGCTCCAGATGTTCAGTTTATTGCCTGTTCTTATTCCTATATTCGATGCAGCAGGAGAATTGTACACAATCAGTTCATCGGTTCTTTTGGTGATTACATTGGTTATTGTTGATACCGTTTCAAAGAGAAGTATCAAAGAAAGCGGATATAAAACTGAGAATGATCTCTTCCTGAGGAGGTAACAGCAGCAAATATATACTACCATGCTTAGAACAACGCATTCTATGATGGTTGATCCTATATTTTCAATGCTGGCATAGGGCAGTGAAGATGCTATTTCTGTGAGACTTGCCGTGAGGCCTGTTTGAAAATCAAGAACTAATGCAATTAACCTTGAAACAAAAAGAACAGGATATGTAAGCGGAAGAATGCACCCGGTTATTATAAGAAGCGAAGAGAGTGGAACTATAATGAGGTTAGATAGGATGAAATAGGTTGGGAACCTGTTAAACAATAGGATAGTAAGTGGGAGGGTTCCTGCCTGGGCGGTAAGGGTAACTGCAGCTGACTGCCAGATTTTATCCGGCAGCCATTTTTTGAATTTAAGCTTCGAATATAGATCATTGTAGAATGAAATTATAAAAATAACCGCAGCGTATGAAAGTTGGAAGCCGGCATCGAAAATGACCGATGGCTGTATGACAGCAAGGACGAAAGCGGATGCCAGCACCGAATTCAGGCTGTTGACCCTTCGTTTCATAAGATCTCCCGCCTGGATGAAGGTGAACATGAGCGTTGCCCTAAGCACAGAAGGGGTTAAGCCGGTAACAAATGCGAATGCCCATAATATTATTATTGTTATTATTATCCTCAGAATGTTGAATCTCCCTTTAAGGAAGAAAAGAAGACTAAAAACAAACATACTGAGAATCACTGAATGCAGTCCGGAGACTGCCATCACATGCATAACTCCTGCCTTTATAAAGTTTTGTTTCTGCCCTGGGTCAAGCATGTTCTTTTGTCCGAGCGTCATGGCTGCAATCAGTGCGAGTCTGTCACCGGTAATCCCCCTCTGCCGGTACATATCAATAATCTTTTCTCTTATTATTAAGGCAGAATAAGATATTTTCCTGTGAAGTGGGGAGGAATGGCTGGTAATATCTTTGCTTTCGGTGAAGGCGGAGTATAAGATTCCCTGGTTTTCGGACCAGAATTTATAGTCGAACTCAAAAGGATTACCCCTGTTGACTATCGGGCTTGGAGTGCATTTTATTACCATGAGATCGCCGGGGAGGAGGGTGGGCAGTGGGGCTTTTTTCCTGCAGTAAATGAGAAGAGATCCTTTCAGGGGCAGATCACCTGAATGAGTTGACTGGCTGATCAGATCCACACTGAACTTGTAACTGTTTTCTTTCTCCTCGGGATAGTCGGACAAAAAGCATTTGAAAAATGCTACTTCCTGTTTAAGTATCGAAAGACTCTTTTTCTCGTGGGAGTATAACAGAATTCCACACAGATAGAGGGATGCCGAAAGTGCAGCTCCATAAATAACATTTGCCCTGTACCTGTTGAAAAACAGACTCGATATAAGTCCGGCTGATGCAAAAACAATCACTATCGCCAGAAAAAGTCTCTCTGGTTCAAAGTAAAGGCCTGAGATTATCCCGGCATAAAAAGGCAGGCCGATACGAAGAAAGGGAATTTCTTTATGCAGCACAGCCAGGCAGCTTATGAGACTACATAAAGTTAGGAAAAAGTATCTTAAACGGGATAGTTTTTGTAATAATAAAAACCAGCTATTTTATTTTCTGCCCCGGCAGAATAGTTCTGTAGTCAGCTTCAAATTTTCCCTTGCTGATAGCCATCAGCTTGCTCTTCAGAAGCCGTCTACGCAGAGGGTTTACCTTGTCGGTAAACATAATACCATCGAGATGATCGTATTCATGCTGAATTATTCTTGCCTTGTAGCCATCATAAATCTCATCGTGAGGATTCCAATCCTGGTCGAAAAATTTTATTCTGATATGTGATTCGCGGTTTACTTCCTCCCTTAATCCGGGAATGCTGAGACATCCTTCGTTCATTGGCTTAAGTTCGCCACTCTTTTCAACAATATGGGCATTAATAAATGCCATTTTGAAATTGGCAAGTTCAGGTTCATCTTCTGCCATCGGTTTTCCATCGATAACAAAAATCCTAATGGATTTGCCTATCTGAGGAGCTGCAAGCCCTACACCTTCAGAGTGGTACATAGTCTCAAAGAGATCCTTAACAAGCTGATCCAGTCCGGGGTGATCCTTCTCAATATCCTCAGCAACTTTTCTGAGTATGGGATGGCCATATACTACAATAGGATATGTCATTTTACTATATTATTTTCATTTATATTCGACTTTCGTGCAAGATATGACTGGAGAATCAAGGAGGCGCTTATTTTGTCGACATTCGATTTATCCTTCCGGTCCTTCTTTTTCATTCTGCCTTCTATCATGCTCCTCATAGCCATTTGTGAAGTAAATCTTTCATCAATTAAGTGAATTTCGATATCAGGGTAGTTTTTTTTTAACTTCTTAATAAATGGATTTACGAACCTAACAGATTCACTGGCCTGGTTGTTCATCTGCACAGGATATCCAATTACAAAGGCCTCAACTTTCTCCTTTTTGAGATACAATGATATGTAATTGTCGAATTCCCTGTTTTCAACAGTATCAAGAGGAGAGGCAATAATCTGCATAGGATCGGTAACAGCCAGTCCAATGCGCTTTGTGCCAAAATCTATACCGATAATTCTTCCCATAAATTTCTGTCAGCAAAAATAAGAATATTATTTAAAAAAAAGCAGGGCCATCCCAAAGGTAGCCCTGCTCTGCAAATTATAGTTCAATCTTTACCTTAGAAGGCCTGGGTTGAAAGTCTCTGATATGATTTATATCTCCAGCGTGCATTCTCCTCAGCTGCCTTGAATAGTACTTCAGCTTCAGAAGGGAAAGCCTTGATGAGGGAAGTATATCGTACTTCGGTTTTCAGGAAATCCTGGAATTTTGACCAGTCTGGTTCCTTTGAATCAAGAATGAAAGGATTCTTGCCTTCATTTTCGAGAAGTGGATTATACCTGTATGTGTGCCAGTATCCGCATTCGACTGCATGTTTGGTCTGGGCCTGTGTCCTTCCCATACCGTCGCGCAGACCATGGTTAATACATGGTGAGTAAGCGATGATGAGTGAAGGTCCGGGATACGCTTCAGCTTCTTTTATTGCCTTGAGATACTGAGCGTTATTATAGCCCATAGCTACCTGTGCAACATAAACGTATCCGTATGACATTGCCATCTGGCCAAGATCTTTCTTACGGATCTTCTTGCCCGAAGCTGCAAATTTGGCTACTGCTCCGGCAGGAGTAGATTTCGAGGCCTGACCTCCTGTGTTTGAATATACTTCAGTGTCGAGTACAAGGATATTGACATCTTCGCCTGATGCGATAACATGATCGAGTCCTCCATAACCAATATCATATGCCCATCCGTCGCCACCAAATATCCAATGTGATTTTTTGACCAGATACTGTTTCAGGGTTAATATTGTTTTGCAAACTTCGGATTGATCGTTATTGCATGCTTCAATAACTTTCTGTGATGCACTTCTGGATGGTTCTGCGATATCTTTAGCGCCAAGCCACTCCTCAAAAGCTGCTTTTGTTTCATCTTTCAGCGATCCTGCAGCTATTGCCTCTTTCATCTTAAGAGTGATGCGTTCCCTTAGCTGGGTAGCACCAAGCATCTGACCTAAACCATATTCTGCGTTATCTTCGAACAGTGAGTTTGCCCAGGCCGGGCCATGTCCGTTTTTATTGTAGGTATAGGGGGTTGAAGGTGCTGAACCGCCATAAATTGAAGAACAACCTGTGGCATTCGAAACGATCATCCTGTCGCCAAATAGCTGGGTGATAGCCTTGATATATGGTGTTTCACCGCAACCTGCGCATGCACCGGAGAACTCGAAGAGAGGCTGGGCAAACTGGCTGTTTTTAACATTCACAAACTTATCAACAACAGTATCCTTGTACCCAACTTTCTCATGCATGTATGTCCAGCGGTCAATCTGGTCATATTGTGTTTCAAGAGGTTTCATAACCAGGGCTTTGTTTTTCGACGGGCATACATCGGCGCAGTTGCTGCAACCTGTGCAGTCAAGAACACTCACCTGTATCCTGAATCTGAATGCTTTAAGCGCACCCGGAATACCCTGAATGGTATTTGTTCCTTCAGGAGCATTTGCAGCTTCATCTGCTGTAAGAAGGAAAGGACGAATAGCTGCGTGAGGACAAACATATGAACACTGGTTACACTGAATACACTCATCAGGCTGCCATTCGGGAACATTAACTGCTATACCCCTCTTTTCATACTGCGATGTTCCTGAAGGGAAGGTTCCATCTTCCCTGCCTGCAAATGCACTTACCGGGAGATCATCACCTTTAAGACCATTGATAGGTTCCATTACCTCACGGATAAACTCGGGAATATCCCTGTTATCGGCTGTTTTTTCAACTTTAAGATTAGCCCATTCCGAAGGGATTTCAATTTTCTCAACAGCACTTCCCTTGTCAACGGCTAAATAGTTCATCTTAACTACATCTTCTCCTTTTTTGCCGTAGCTCTTATAAATAGCCTTCTTCATTTCTGCTTCGGCTTTTTCGTAAGGGATCACGTTGGCAACCTTAAAGAATGATGCCTGCATAATGGTATTTGTACGGGTTCCAAGGCCGAGTTCTTCAGCAATCAGAGTAGCATTTATTGTGTAGAAATTGATATGGTTCTCAGCCATGTATTTCTTCATGTGATCGGGAAGGTGCTTTTTGGTTCCTTCAACATCCCATATGGAGTTGAGGAGGAAGATTCCGTCTTTCTTAAGCCCTTTAAGCATGTCATATTTAGTAAGATATGAAGGAACATGGCATGCAACAAAGTCAGGTGTATTAACGAGGTAGGGTGATCTGATGGGTTTATCGCCAAAACGGAGATGTGAAGTTGTTATACCTCCTGATTTTTTTGAGTCATATGCAAAATATGCCTGGCAATATTTATCAGTTGTATCACCGATAATCTTTATGGAATTCTTGTTGGCACCGACAGTACCGTCTGAGCCAAGTCCGTAGAATTTAGCTGAATATGTTCCCGGAAGAGCTACATTAATCTCTGGAAGAACAGGAAGTGATTTGAATGTAATATCATCAACGATACCTACAGTAAACTGATTCTTGGGTTCGTCAAGTTTAAGGTTTTCAAATACTGCGAGAATCTGACTTGGGGTTGTATCTTTTGAACTGAGACCGTAACGGCCGCCTACGATAAGAGGTCTTTCAGCTTTGTCGTAGAAAAGATCCTTAATATCAAGATAGAGAGGTTCTCCGTTTGCTCCCGGTTCTTTTGTCCTGTCGAGGATGCTGATTTTTTTAACAGTCTTTGGGAACACATCAAAGAAATATTTTGCCGAGAATGGTCGGTAAAGATGAACGCTTATCAAGCCAACTTTTTCGCCTTTAGCCATCAGGAAGTCGATTACCTCTTTTGTCGTTTCGGTAACAGAACCCATAGCAACAATTATATTCTCAGCATCGGGTGCGCCATAATAATCGAAAGGCTTATAACTTCTGCCTGTGAGCTTTGTAATTTCCTGCATGTAGGAGTTTACGATATCGGGAATTGGCTCATAGAATTTATTGATAGCCTCTTTCGCCTGAAAGAAAATGTCAGGGTTCTGTGCGGTTCCTCTTGTAACTGGATGTTCCGGATTGAGGGCATTAGTACGGAATTGTGCAAGAGCCTTGTAATCAATAAGATTCTTAAGGTCATCCATCTCGATAACTTCAACCTTCTGAACTTCATGTGAAGATCTGAAACCGTCGAAGAAATGCATGAAGGGAATTCTTGATTTTATTGATGAAAGGTGAGCTATGCCGGCGAGATCCATAATTTCCTGAACACTTCCGCTTGCAAGCATTGCAAAGCCAGTCTGGCGTGTGGCATAAATATCACTGTGATCGCCGAAAATCGATAATGCATGAGCTGCCAGGGTACGGGCTGAAACATGGAAGACTCCTGGTAATAGTTCTCCTGCTATCTTGTACATATTTGGAATCATAAGAAGCAAACCCTGTGATGCTGTGTATGTGGTACATAGCGCACCGGTCTGAAGTACACCGTGAAGTGCGCCTGCTGCTCCTGCTTCTGACTGCATCTCAACAACTTTAACCTGTTCGCCGAAAATGTTTTTCAATCCGCTTGCTGACCATTCATCAACATATTCAGCCATGGT
>CAIPJU010000261.1 GCA_903865465.1 uncultured Bacteroidota bacterium | reverse complement strand
TACGTTGACGGGCCTTGACATAATTGAGAATTGTATCTATGCTCTCCTCCTTGGCGTCATTGATAAAACCGCACGTATTGATAATTACTGTTCCTGCCGAAAAATCATCAGAGTTATGGATGACATCGAAGCCGCCTGAATTTATCTGTCTGAGAAGCTTTTCGGAGTCAACAAGGTTTTTGGAGCAGCCTAAAGTAATGATATTGATTTTCTTATTTCCCATATTTTAATTTAACAGCTGAATAGCCGGAGGAAAGGTAAAGAGTGAAGCGGAAATAAACTATTTGGCACTAAAGAGAGAATCAACGAATTCAAATCTGTTAAATACCAGCAAGTCTTCAAGTTTTTCGCCGACACCAATATATTTTACGGGTATTTTGAACTGATCAGATATTCCAATAACAACTCCGCCCTTAGCAGTGCCATCGAGCTTGGTAATCGCAAGAGCCGTAACGTTTGTTGAGGAGGTAAATTGTTTGGCCTGTTCAAAGGCATTCTGTCCGGTTGAACCATCAAGGACAAGAAGTACTTCATGAGGAGAATTCGGGATAACTTTTTCCATAACCCGTTTTATTTTTGAAAGTTCCGTCATGAGGTTTATTTTATTATGGAGCCTTCCTGCGGTATCAATTATTGCGATATCATAATTACCTGATACAGCTGACTTCAGGGTATCGAATGCTACAGAAGCAGGGTCGGAACCCATCTGCTGTTTTACAACCTGAACACCTGCCCTGTCGGCCCAGATCTGAAGCTGGTCAATAGCAGCTGCCCTGAAGGTGTCGGCAGCCCCGATCAGAACCTTTTTACCTGCCAATTTATACTGGTTGGCAAGTTTTGCAATGGTAGTTGTTTTGCCGGCGCCATTAACTCCCACTACCATAATAACATATGGAGTATTCTCGAGAGGTGCCGAAAAGTCAGTATCGGTACCTTCCTGGTTCTTGCCCAGGAGGGCTGCTATCTCTTCTTTCAGGATAGAATTCAGTTCGCTGGTATTCAGATATTTATCTCTAGATACCCTGGCTTCAATTCTTTCAATAATGTTCAATGTTGTAGCAACACCCACATCAGATGAGACCAGAACCTCTTCGAGCTTATCGAGTACTTCATCGTCAACTTTCGATTTTCCTGCAACGGCTCTTGAAATCTTATGGAAAACACTCTCCTTGGTCTTCTCAAGGCCTTTATCGAGGCTCTCTTTTTTATCTCTCCCCAGAAATCCCAGCAATGCCATGGTGAACCGGTTTAACGTCAGTGTATATAAAAAAAGCTTCCTTCTGCCAAGAAGAAAGCTATTAATATTCTAAGATTTAAAGGACTATAATTTCTTTGTAAAAAAGTCCTTAACATGATCATTATGAACAATCTCTTCCTTAAATGTATAACCACCGGACTTATCGGACTTAGTCATTCTGATACATTTTGTAAATGATTTTCCGGCTCCTGTTTTCAGTGTTGCAACAACTTTCTTTGCCATGGTTTATAATTTTTACTTTATTTCCCTGTGAATTGTTTTTCTCTTGAGTATCGGATTATATTTCTTCCTTTCCATGCG
>CAIPJU010000260.1 GCA_903865465.1 uncultured Bacteroidota bacterium | reverse complement strand
TACAAATTTGGGTGGTATCTTGATTTCCATCCGGGTATCAGACAGAAATATTATTCCTTCTTTATAGAACTGAACCCCTGATGACGGCCGGATTAAATTCAGATTGAAAGTGTCAATCCTGATAAGCTTTTCAGGCCCGGAGAGATCATCATACTTTACAATTGCCGGGGGCAGGTCGGTTCTTTTTGGGAGATTGTTAGTTGAAATTCCTGAGGTCATCAAACCTAAAGTCAGGATTAAAATCAACGCGGGGACAGGTAATAGTTTCATCTTTAGGGAAATAAGGTGACGGTTACCAGTGGCTGGTCTTTGATAGCCGTGATTTGTTCGATTGGAGATTTAAACCAAGGGTCAATTCCACGGTGGGATTTTTTATGTAAAATGGAGTTTTGTTTGGCAATTCAAAAAATGCACCAAGATAGAAACGGGGATATTTGAACTTGGCGAAAAAAGCCGTAGTGCCACCGGTAAATAAATATGTGCCGAGGCAAAGGTTATCAACATAGAGTTTTACGATAGGATCAATATTCCTTACTATATATTTAAAATTAGAATCATAGGAATTGACAAGAAACGACGGTTCGAGAACAACATTGTATTCGCTGCTTAAAACGATCTTGTATCCTATCGTGAAAAAATATTGTCTTGCAACAGGGATAGCATACCTGCCGAGAGTGTCTGGTTTATTTGGGTTTCCAAAGAGATTAACAGCTGAAATTCCGGTAAAAAATTTAGCTCCGTAGAAATAGATGCCGACATCGGCGTTTGGATAAAAGGTGCTTTTGTAGACAGTCCCATTTTCGTTTGTGCCGGAATTCATGGTATTGTAGACTCCTTTGACCGAAGCCCCGAACGACAGGTAGGTAAGCTGGCGCGTATCAATGGGGATCTGATAGGACCCGGCAAGGCTTGCGCCTGAGTTTTTTGACAAGCCGTTCACATCGTGAAATATGGTGCCGCTTAGCCCCAGATTTCTAAACTTCATGATATCGGGTGAAGAAAAATAGCCCGATTCGGTTTTTGAGATTCTGGCATTACCGCTGAGCAGCTCCGTGTTTGAGCTGCCCCGGAATGCCGACGTCATATCGATCGATATGAAATCCTTGTAACCCGACATTGCCGGATTATATACATAGGGTGAAAAGACCCAGTAATAGAGCGGATTTAGGGGAGTTTGCTGTGCTGTTGCCTTATTGAATACCAGGGCCAGCAATAGTATAGGGATTATCTTCTTGGACACTGTCATATTTCAATATCTCAGTCGGAAATAGTACTTTTAATTATATTAATCAGCAATTTACAAATTTTAAAGCAAAAAAGTCTTAAAAAGGAATAAATCTCTTTTAGCCATATGAAGTCTGAAATTAGACAACGATTAAAAACGGATCAGACTATCTTTTTATTTTTCCTAAAAAATCTTTTTTAGCTAAATAAAAAAATCTGTTTCTAGGCCAGCCAACCGGCAACTGTTTCAGGGCTCAGGCCTGCAAGACCCAGTTTGTTTTTCTTGTTACAACCATTAAGGTCATTTGCAAGTTTTCCCGGTTTTTCAACCTCCTTAAGTTTTGCTATAGTCGTATATCCCAGTTTTTTAAGAGGATCAACCCATTCAGGAGGAACACCTTTTTCAGTATATTTTTCTTCCGGGTCGGAAGTGGCTTTCTTTTCAGGTTTCATCTGCGGGAAAAGAAGAACATCCTGGATTGAAGACTGGTTCGTCAGAAGCATCGTCAATCTGTCAATTCCGATGCCCATACCCGAAGTGGGGGGCATGCCATACTCGAGAGCTCTGACAAAATCGAGATCTATGAACATGGCTTCATCATCTCCTTTTTCAGAAAGCCTGAGCTGATCCATAAATCGTTGCATCTGGTCGACCGGATCGTTAAGTTCCGAATAGGCATTTGCTATCTCTTTCCCATTGATCATGAGTTCGAACCTTTCAGTAACTCCCGCTTTGCTCCTGTGCATTTTGGTAAGGGGCGATGTTTCTGTAGGATAATCAATTATAAAAGTAGGCTGAATATAATGGTGTTCACATTTTTCTCCAAAAAGCTGGTCGATGAGTTTCCCTTTTCCCATTTCGGGTGAATTGGGAACGTTAAGTGAATCACATACTTTTCTTAACTCATCCTCTTCCATAGAGCTTATATCAATGCCTGTGTGTTCCTTTATGGCATCGGTCATGCTGATCCTTTTGAATGGCGGATTGAGATTTATAATCTTGTCATCGTACGGTACCTGCGTAGTTCCGTGAAGGTCGAGGGATGCTTTCTTAACGATTTCTTCGGTGAAGTTCATCATCCAGTTATAGTCTTTGTAGGCTATATAGATCTCCATCACTGTGAACTCAGGGTTATGTGTACGGTCCATACCTTCATTCCTGAAGTCCTTTGCAAATTCATAAACTCCTTCAAAGCCCCCCACTATCAGTCGCTTAAGGTAGAGTTCATTTGCTATCCTGAGGTAAAGCGGAATATCGAGGGCGTTATGGTGAGTAATAAAAGGGCGTGCTGTTGCTCCTCCGGGAATTGGCTGAAGTATTGGTGTTTCAACTTCAAGATAACCATTGGAGTTGAAAAGTTCGCGCATCGATTGTATTATCTGGCTGCGTTTTCTGAAGACATCGCGTACCTGTGGATTTACAATCAGATCCACATACCTCTGCCTGTAGCGCATCTCGGGATCGGTTACTGCATCGAAAAGAACTCCGTCCTTTTCCTTAACTATCGGTAAAGGCCGAATGGATTTGCTTAGGATCGTAAACTCGTCGACATGGACGGTAATTTCGCCCATTTGTGTCTTAAAAACATGACCCTTAACTCCAATGATATCACCTATATCCAGCAGACGTTTAAAAACTGTGTTGTACATCGTCTTGTCATCGCCGTGACAAATGTCATCGCGCCTTACATAGATCTGAATCCTGCCTGAAGAATCCATGAGTTCAGCAAAAGATGCATTGCCCATGATGCGCCTGTTCATAATACGACCTGCAAGGCAAACCTCAACGTACTTTTCAGCATTGGCTTCGAAATTATTGTGAATGTCCTGTGCAAAGACATTTGTTTTATATTCGGCAGCAGGATAGGGGTCAATTCCAAGTTTTCTTAATTCACTGAGAGACTCCCTTCTTATCTGTTCCTGCTCGCTCAGATTTGTGTTGCTCATGTCGTTTTAAAATTTCTGCAAATATAGAAAAATAAAGCCTTTAGCCACAAACTGATTTTCAGACTTTAAGTGAGGCGATCTCAGCCCTGAACTCATTAATGAGGAGTGAGGTGACAGCTCCTGGGAAACCGTTGCCGACCGTAATTTCATTGATGAGATTCACGGGAGTTATTTCACCTGTTGAATTTGTTATAAATGCTTCTTCGATATTTATAAGTTCTTTCTCATGAAGTGCCTCTTCTTTCAGGGGTATACCTGCTTTTTTTGCCATGCGAATAACATTCTTTCTGGTTACGCCCGAAAGAATGAATTCCGATTCCTGATGGGTACGGAGAATGCCATTGTGGACAAAAAAGATATTTGAATGGGAACCTTCGGTAATAAAACCGTTCCGGGCGAATATACATTCAGCAAATCCGTTCTCGTTGGCCTCCTGCATCCCAAGAACATTTGGCAGAAGTGAAACAGATTTTATGTCACACCTGGTCCACCGGATATCTTCCTTCAACATTATGCCTATACCTGCCAGTCCCTGCTCTTTTGATGTGGGCAATTCCTTGGCGAAAGCATAAACAGTTGGCCGGACAGGGTAATCGGGGAAGTGGTGTGTGCGCGGAGCGGCACCTCTGGTCACCTGAATATATACCATGGCATTCTTGTCATTGAGCGAATTGAGTTTTATCAGTTCGTTTGACAATGATATGAAAGTGTCGGCTTCATCCCATTTCAACTGTATTTCGCGGAGACTTCTTTTTAATCTTGTAGTATGGCTTTGTGAGTCGTAAAAGAAGCCACCGTACCATTTCATGACTTCATAGATACCATCGGCAAATAGAAATCCGCGGTCATCGGGACTAATTTTTATTTCCTCTTTTGGTAGAAAATTCCCGTTAAGATATGCAATATTCATCTCTGTTTTTATAACTTTTATAACTTCAGAACTTCAAAAAAAATAATCAGATTTCAGGCTCTATTATTTCGGTTTTATAGTCAACAGCTGAGCGTGCTTCTTCGGGCGATGAGGCATTTCCGCATGCTGCCTGCACGAAGAATGAAGCTCCCAGCACTGTGGTTTCCTTCTGGTCGATAAGCATCAGAGGAACACCAGCAGCATTGGCTTTCAGTTGGTTCCAGAGCCTGTTCTTCGATCCTCCGCCAACGCAGATGATACTTTGAGTGCTGAAGCCCCCTGCATTTTCAAGTGCCTTTTTGCCATCTGCCAGCTTTAGTGAAAGTGCTTCAAGCATTGCACGATAGATCTCATAACGGGTTGATTCCATGGTTAATCCAAGAATCTGCCCGCCCGGAAGGCCCTGCTTCTCCATATAAAACTTCGGGTCCACCTTCACCCCGTTACAACCAGGGGGCACCTTCTCGGCTCCTGAAATCATTTTCTCATATACGTTATCTGACTCCCCATCAAACAGGTTTTTCCTTGCCCATTCAAGAATTCCCGATGCAATCCACTGGTTTCCAATATTAAACATCCCCGGTAAGGGATCCAGTTCGGTGGTTATTCCTGAATCGAGTTGCTCTTTTCCCGATCTGTAAGCTTCGGCACGTACCATCAGTATCTCCCATGTTCCGGAACTTAGAACAGGTTGATTCTTTCCAGCTCCGGAACCAAATATTGCAAACTGAGTGTCATGTCCTGTGGCAACAACTGCAGTCCCCTCTGGTATTCCTGTTTCAGATGAGGCTTTTGATGTGACCAGACCTGTAATTGTTCCGGCTTCAACAGGTTTACCCATTTTTTCTGCAGGAAAGCCAATATTGTTCAGGATGTTGTTCGAAAAGGTTCCTGATGAGAGACTTGTAAGCATAGAGGTTCCTGCCATAGTAATATCATTAACCATCTCACCGGTAAGCCTGTAAGAAAAAATTGATGGCATGAACAGGAAATTATGGCTCTTTTCAACCAGTTCGGGACGATGATTCCGAAACCATATAAGTTTATTGATAGTATTGAAGTTGAAAGGTTGAACACCACATTCTCCGTAAAGCTCTTCAACAGGAATATATTTATCTATGCCGGCCATAATGCTGACGGTCCTTTCACACTGCCATGAGATAACCGGATAAAGCATCTTTCCTGATTTGTCGAAAAGAGTCCCGTCGACACCAAAGGTTGTGACAGTGACTCCCGCTATTCTGGACGTGTCAATTTTGCTGAGGACCTTATGTGATGAGAAGCACATCTTTGCCCAGATTTCGTCTGTATCCCAAATTCTGTAAGCAGGATAAAACGGATCGGGTCTGGTATTATTAGCTTGGGAATCAGATGCTACGATTTCGCCCTTACTGTCGATTGCGATAACCCTGACATTTGTTGCGCCGCAATCAAATACAATTACAATGTCTCCTTTTTTCATTAACCAAGTTCATTAGGCAGTGCGACCGTAACACCAGTAAAAATAAGTGATGCAACATATGCTGCCATCAAAACTATAGCAATAATCCCTATGTAAATAAAAAAGTGCTTAAGGTTTTTTATAGTCTTATCAAGTTCATCCATATCGCTGTGATGAACAGCACTTGCAGCATGTTTTGAGAACCGGAACAGAAAAACTACCGGGAACAGTGATATTATCAGCAGGATAAAAAGTACTGAGAACATGAACCATTCATTTATTCCCAGACCTGTTTTAACCGAACTGAAGATTGACAGGAATGTACCTGCCATGACGCCGAAAATGATAACAATACCCAGAGCAATAGCTCCGATAATGGAAAGGAACATAGTCCATTTCCTCGTGATATTCAGATTCCTGAGAGTATGCTGGCTTATCCCTTGTTTCCTCTCTTCCAGGCTTTCTTCCATTTGAATAAGAAATTTAGTTATGCGTTCTTCTCTGATTTCCTGTAAATAACAGCTTCATTAATACGGGAGGCCTCTCTATTGCCAGAACCACCGCTCCAAAGGTAATCAGGATAAGGGTATGAAATGAAACCTTCAGGGCAAAGTGTTCAATCGAAATTATGGTCGTAATGTAATATAAAAACAGTGCCAGTCCGATATAGCCAAAAAACTTGACCAGGTTATATTTTACCGGGAAATATTTCTGCCCGATGACATATGACAGGATCATCATCGTTGCATAGCAGATAAATGTCGCCCAGGCTGATCCGTAATATCCGAAAATGAGATGTTTGGACGAAAGGGGTATCCAGATGAAGTTAAGAATCAGGGTGATTACGGCGCCTATGAGCGAAAGCCAGGCTCCCCATGATGTCTTTGAGGTTAGTTTATACCATATCGAAAGGTTGTAGTAGACACCAAGAAACAGATTTGCCAGCATCAGAACAGGTATTACACCACGACCTGTCCAGTAAGCTTTGTTCCTCAGGAAAAGCGGAAGTATGAAATCATCGAGATAAACCATTGTGGCAAGGAAGATAACCGACACTATTATAATGAAATAGTTCATTATGGATGCATAGGTTTCAGTGGCATTCTTTTCCTTTGCCTGGGCAAAAAAGAAGGGCTCGGCCGCATATTTGTAAGCCTGAATAAAGATGGTCATCAGAATCGATATCTTATAACAGGCAGCATAAACACCAACCTGGAAAGAAGCATGTGCCGCGCTTCCCGGAAGGAGATATCGCAGAAGCAGCCTGTCGAAGGTTTCATTCACAATCCCTGCCATGCCGGCAAAAAGTAAAGGAAAGGCGTAGAAGAACATTTTTTTCCACAGAGAAGGATTGATCTTCCTTCTGGCTTCGGCAATCTGCGGCATCAGAAGAACCAGGGTCACAATACTGCCAATAAGGTTGGAAATAAAGATATATTCAATACCCCAGTGAGGATTGTAGATAAAATGAATAACCGTGGATATAAAATTATGGGAGTTATGTTTAATGAGATAGGGGCACAGGACCAGGAAGAACAGATTGAGTCCGATATTTGTCATTATCCCGGCCATGTTTACCCCGGCAAATCTGAAAGCTTTATTTTGAGAACGGAGCCGCGCAAAAGGAATAGCAGCTATGGCATCAAGGGCAAGAATCCAGGCAAACCATTTAACATAATTTCCCGACTTTGGATAATCGATCCACCGGGCAATGGCGCCTGACCAGATGGTAACTGGTATCAGGAACAGGATTGAAGTGACGAGAAGCGACAACAAAGCAGTGCTATAGACACTCTCTTTCCTCTCCTCATGCTCGGTAAACCTGAAGAATGCCGTCTCCATACCGTAAGTCAGAATAACTTTTAGCAGAGAGGCATATGCATAGAATACATTTACAGTACCATAGGCATCAGGTTTAAAGACATGCGTATATAGTGGAACCAGAAGGTATCCCAGAACCCTTCCCAGTATACTTGGAATACCGTAGATGGCTGTCTGCCCGGCAAGTCGTTTTATGGCAGACATTAAATTCTATTTATATAAAGCACCATAAGTCTGGCAGGCCCTGTAGTCGGATCCCTCCTTGTCCATTCCGAAAGCATTCCATGAGCTCGGACGGAATATCTTTTCTTCAGGGACGTTGTGCATGCAAACCGGTATCCTGAGCATTGAAGCCAGGGTTATGATATCGGCTCCGATATGTCCATAGCTTGAGGCGCTGTGATTTGCACCCCAGTTTGCCATAACAGAATAGACATCGGTAAACGGTCCCTTACCTGTAAGCCGGGGGGCAAACCATGTGGTCGGCCAAGTCGGGTCAGTCCGGTCGGTAAGGATCTTATTCACCTTTTCCGGAAGGTCAACCGTATATCCCTCAGCAAGTTGGATAACAGGACCTAATCCCTTAACAAGGTTAACCCTCGATATTGTAACTGGCATGACGCCCTTTGTATCAAATTGAGAAGAGAAACCACCACCCCTGAAATACCCGGTATTAGCGGGAGGCCACTGTGTAGCTTCAAGACATGATTCTGCATCTTTCCCTGAGATTTCCCAGAAAGGCTTGATGCAGGGTTTGCCATCCTTCACCTCTCTTCCCGAAAAGTCGAGAGCTGAGGCGCCTGAGTTGATAAGATGAATGATTCCGTTTGCGGCAACACCTTCAAGTTTTGTTCCTGTGACTCTTTCGACAGCCTCAGGACTCCAGTAAGTACGGATATCGGAGAACATCTGGGCAGTGTTGGTGAGGAGGTATCCAAAAAGCATCGGCACTCCATTCATGGCATCATTCTCTGTTGCAACAAGATATGGAGGTCTTATGCCGTTCCAGTCGAATGAGGAGCAGAGGATTGCCTCGAGGAAATCTCCATTGGGTGAATGGTCGGTCCATTGCCTCTGTCCCTGGAATCCCGAAAGAATAGCGTTGTGACCAAGCGCTTCTTCACCAAAACCAAGTTTTTTCAGGGCAGGGTTTCCTACCATTAGGTCGCGGGCAATAAGTGCCATCTTAACAACGGTTTCCCACTCTTTATCTTTCTGTTCCCGGCTTTTTGGGACAGAATTCATATCTTTTCCCTCTTTGCAGTGAATATTGGTCCATTCAAGGGCTTTTGAAAATTCTTCATGATCGTAAATCCCCTCTTCAAGCCTCCTGGTAAACTCGCTCATATCAACATATTCGTTGCGCATTCCAAGGAACTCCTGGAAGAAATCTTCACGGACAATAGAACCTGCAATACCCATCGATACCGATCCCATAGAAAGATATGATTTGCCTTTCATGTACGATACTGCGAGGGATGCTTTTACAAATCTCAATATTTTTTCGCTGACGTCGGAAGGAATAGACTGGTCTCCTGCGTCCTGAACATCATGACCATAGATGCCAAATGCAGGCAGGCCTTTCATGGTGTGTCCTGCAAGGGCTGCAGCAAGGTAGACTGCTCCGGGGCGCTCGGTTCCATTGAAACCCCAGATGGCTTTTGGAATTCCGGGATCCATGTCGATAGTTTCGCTGCCATAGCACCAGCATGGTGTAACGGTGAGGCTCACCCCGACACCTGATTTACTGAACTTCTCAGCACACATGGCTGCTTCTGCAACACCTCCGATGCAGCTGTCGGCTATGACGCATTCGACAGGTTTTCCATCGGGATACTTCAGATTTGCCGAAATAAGTTGAGCAGCATTTTTAGCCATATTCATCGTCTGTTCTTCAAGCGATTCCCTTACTCCGCGCATCCTGCCGTCAATTGCCGGACGGATTCCAATTTTCGGAAAATCACCTATAACTCTCTGATAGGCAGTGTTGGTTAATATCTCATTTTTAGTCATTTGTATAATGTTTTAAAATATTTTAGATCATCATGTAAGCTAAACAAATATAGGATATTTCAGGAATATTTAAGATGAGTTAGATTATTGTTATATTCATAGACCAAGGCTTTACAAAGATAGAATGAAAGTCAATGTGGTTCTTAGGATCTCTTTTTAAAAATTGTTTCCAAAAATTAAATTTGACGATAATAGTCAGTTCAGATTATAATAGGGTTGCATTCTTAGCACGGTTCAGCGCCTGATAAGGAGATTCTCCTGATTATAACAATAAAAGGTTGTATCACCATAAATCAGGGTACTTTATAATATTTCAGGACGCTGACAAACTCCCGATTTGCGCTTATCCATCTTGTTGCGCTTCTTTTTTATACCTTTGTACTCTAAATTATCAGAAAGAATTTATGGACAAATCACGGCGTCTGCCCTCATGGCTGAAGATGCAGAGGGCAAGCGGGGCTAACTATTCGAGAGTGAAGCATGTGGTGGCGGAAAACCACCTCCATACTATCTGTACAAGCGGAAATTGTCCGAATATAGGAGAGTGCTGGAATGCCGGCACCGCAACTTTTATGATACTTGGCGATATCTGCACCAGGGCATGTAAGTTTTGTGCTACAACCACGGGAAGACCCTTGCCTCCGGATGAATCTGAACCATTAAGGCTTGCAGAATCTATAAAAACAATGAACCTGAATCATTGCGTCATAACCTCTGTTGACAGGGATGATCTCTCCGATGGCGGTGCTTCATTCTGGGCTGTCACAATAAAAAAAGTTAAAGAGGTCAATCCCGGAACCACAATTGAGGTGCTTATTCCTGATTTTGACGGAATTAAAGAGAATTTAAAACTAGTAATTGATGCATCTCCCGATGTGATCTCCCATAACGTTGAAACAGTGAGGAGGCTGACTCCCCTGATCAGAACGAAAGCTAAATATGAAAGAAGCCTTGAGGTGATCAGGTATATTTCTGACTCCGGAAAGGTCGCCAAATCTGGACTGATGCTGGGTTTAGGCGAAAAGGAAGAAGAGGTGGCAGATACTATCAGGGACCTTCGTGCATCGGGCTGCAGAGTTATAACTATAGGTCAATATCTTCAGCCGACAGCTGCACACATGGAGGTTGTAGAATATGTAAACCCTTCAAAATTTGAGGAATACCGTATAATGGCACTGGAAGCAGGATTTTCTTTTGCCGAATGCAGACCGCTTGTGCGCTCCTCTTTTCATGCAGAAAATCATGTGAAGGCTTGATAAAATTGATTATATTACCGCCATAAAACCATATTAAGAGTATTGAGTTACGCTACTGTATATAAGGATATTGGATTAAGGGATTATAAGGAAACCTGGGACTATCAGGCAGAAATCTTCAGGGAGCTTACCGATTCAAAAAAGGTCGAAGCTTCCGGTTCCGGATCAGCAAAAAAGCTGCACCATGGGACATTGATTTTTGTGGAACATCCTCATGTGTATACACTTGGAAAAAGCGGCTCTGAGAAAAATCTGCTTGCCGATTCTATTCAGCTCAGGGCTTGTGATGCAGCTTTTTACAGGATCGACAGGGGTGGGGACATAACTTACCATGGTCCGGGACAAATTGTTGGTTATCCTATCTTTGACCT
>CAIPJU010000259.1 GCA_903865465.1 uncultured Bacteroidota bacterium | reverse complement strand
CCATACTCTTGCTTCCCTGAGCTTTGTAAGGATAGAGACATCTTCAGCCAGAAAAAGCTCTGATGCAGTTGTCAGTGACATCTTTATTTCTTCAGCATGCGAAAGTACCTCCTGCTCACTCTCCAGATCTTCCTGTTCACCTTGTTTCATTTTCGCTTCATCGAGCTGTTTAAGCTGGAAGCTGTAATATTCAAGATCAGCCTTGTTTTTGGAGGCATTCTCCTCAACCTGCGAATACTCCTTCTTTATATCCCTGTATATTTCATATGCTTCCGAATAACTAACCTTCAACAGCGAAGTTCCTGCAAAAGAATCAATCAGGCTAAGCTGGAATGAATTATCATTGAGCATCAGCGTCTGGTGCTGAGAATGAATATCTATAAGTTTTACCCCTATCTCCTTCAGAAGGTTAATGGTTACAGGCGTATCATTAATAAAAGCCCGTGATTTTCCGGCAGGGTTAATCTCTCTCCTCAGGGTAGTAACAGTCTCATAGTCAAGTTCATTTTCGACAAAAAACTGATTCAGCTCATATCCGTCTATTTTGAAGGTGCCTTCAACAATACACTTTTCATTTTTGTCGAGAAGAACAGAAGTATCGCACCTTGTACCAAGAATAAGGGAAAGCGCCCCGAGGAGGATTGATTTTCCAGCTCCGGTTTCACCGGTTATAATAGTAAGGCCCTGGCCAAATTCAATGTCCAGTTCCTTAATAAGAGCATAGTTTTGTACGAGTAGTTTTATTAGCATACCCGGTCAAAATATTTAGTTCGATGCACTGATCTTTTCATACTTGGCCTTATTTGCCGGGTCTATTTCGGTAAGTATCTGAATAACACGGCTTTTCTCCTCCGGAAATGAATCCGTAAATATTTGAATTAGTTCATCGGTCTTGGCTTCCATAACAATCTGGATGTAGTACATATAAGGATCAGGCTTTCTTCTGTAAACATCCTGAATGAGCTTAAGGCTTTCAGCCATGCTGGTCCTGGCTTCGGCAATCCTCGATTCAAGCCTGTCGAGTCCATTCCTGTGATAGTCATAAATAAACTGCCTGACACCTTCATACTCCTTGTCAAGGATATTTTTAACAAGCCAGTACCTGTTTTTGTTACGCGAACCATCATAAGGCTTCCATCCAGCTTCAGGTGCATTTTGCGCATTTGCAACAATTTTTTCAGCAATTTGAAAAAATTCCGTTCCCCCCAGTGAAGAATATGAATCAGCATCAAAGCCAAGCATCATATATGTATAGTATGCCAGTACTGAGATAAGACTCGATTTATATGTATTTGGATCAAACTCCAGGGGCTGGAATTCAACATACCTGAACTGGAAATTATTATCGATGAAATTGAGCATTGTAGAGTTATAGGTGGTATTAAAAGCAGGCCGGCGCAGCTGAACCTGTATGGTACCCTTGAATTCGTCAGAGGAGAGCTGTTCATTGAGATTAATAAGAATATTACAATCGAGTCTTTCCGCGTAGCTGAAGACCTGATTTGTCCAGACAGTATTGTTCATAAACTCATAGAGGTCTTTCTGCATTGCCTCAAAAACTTCCCTGTTCGAACCTTGTATCCTCTGAGCCGAGATCTGTACGTTGCAGTTTAATTCCTGCGAATAGAGCGACATTGTGGATATCAGCAGAATTATGACCAATAAATATCTCAGGAGTGAAAACGATTCAGTCCCGTTATCATTTTTCGGTGTCACGGAAATATTCTCTACTTTTATATAATCATTTCTCCTCATGCCCGAAGCTTTTTCGTCAGAACAAATATAAGAATAACAGAAATCAGCCAGCCAGTGCTACAATTTTGTCAAGGATATCACAGGCAGCCTCTCCTTTAGATTTCAACTCAAAATTATCAATTATATTGTTTCTGTCGATAATCGTAATCCTGTTTGTATCAAATCCAAATCCGGCTCCGGGATCACTGAGGGAGTTTAATACTATAAAGTCGAGATTCTTGCTAAGAAGCTTTTTCTTTGCGCTCTCAATCCCATTATCTGTCTCCAGGGCAAATCCGGCAAGTATCTGAGATTCCTTTTTTATCCGGCCCAGCTCTTCTGCTATGTCGGTTGTAGGCTTGAGATTAAGGATCAGTTCACCCGGACTCTTCTTCATCTTCTTATTATGTATGGTTGCCGGAGTAAAATCGGCAACTGCAGCTGAAAGTATTGCCATATCGCAATGAGGAAACCTCGATATACACTCATATGCCATCTCATCAGCTGAAACCACATTAATGACCTCAACTGAGCGCTCCGCAGGCAAAATATTAACCGGGCCCAGTACAAGTTCAACCACTGCTCCGTAACGTATTGCTGCATCGGCAAGAGCGATACCCATTTTCCCTGTTGAATGGTTGCTAAGAAACCTTACCGGGTCGATTGGCTCCCTGGTAGGTCCGGCATTTATGAGGATTCGTTTCCCCTCCAAGGGCCTATGACTTTTTTTTTTTGAAAAGAAGGCTTCAATTTCAACCATGATATCTTCCGGTTCTGCCATTCTTCCTTTTCCTGTAAGTCCGCTGGCCAGTTCACCGGATGCAGGCTCAAGAATAGAATTACCGAAGGCCTTTAATGTCTCAATGTTTATAGTGGTTGCCGGATGGCTGAGCATATCAAGATCCATCGAAGGGGCAATAAAGACAGGGCAACGTGATGAAAGATAGGTAGTAAGGAGAAGGTTGTCTGCAATCCCTGCAGCCATTTTTGCAATGGAATTAGCAGTTGCCGGGGCAATCACGAAGAGGTCAGCCCATATGCCAAGATCTACATGGCTGTTCCATTCACCGTTACCGGAATTAAAAAATTCTGAAAGAACCGGATTTTTCGACAGTGTTGCCAGGGTAAGAGGTGTAATAAACTGCCTGGCATTATCAGTCATAATAACTTTAACCTCAGCACCTGCCCTGACCAGTAACCTTATGATAGTTGCAGTTTTATAGGCTGCGATACCACCGGTTACCCCGACAAGTATATGTTTGCCTTTCAGCATATGTAGTGCTAAGTGTTACTTCTGTTTAGCAGCAGCATCAGGATTTCTGTAGAATATTTTACCTTCCTCTAATTCCTGTAAAGCAATAAGAGTAGGTTTGGGAAGACGTTCATAAAATTTGGAAATCTCAATCTGCTCACGATTCTCAAATACCTCTTCAAGATTATCGCTGTATGAAGCAAATTCCTCAAGTTTCTTATTAAGTTCCTGCTTCATTTCAACTGAAATCTGATTTGATCTGCGCGCAACAACGATCACTGTCTCATAAATATTGCCT
>CAIPJU010000258.1 GCA_903865465.1 uncultured Bacteroidota bacterium | reverse complement strand
GGTGAAACCGGAACAGGTAAAGAGCTGGTTGCAAAGGCCATTCACTACAATTCAGTAAGGAAAGACAAACCATTTGTCACAGTCAACGTTGCGGCAATCCCATCCGAACTTACTGAGAGTGAGCTTTTCGGCCATGAAAAAGGTGCATTTACAGGGGCTAGTTTCCGCCGGACTGGAAGGTTTGAGGAGGCTGACGGCGGCACTCTTTTTCTTGATGAGATAGGCGAAATGGAATTGAATATCCAGTCCAAACTACTGAGAGCCCTTCAGGAAAAAGAGATAGTGCGGATTGGGAGCAATAAACCGCTTAAGACCGATTGCCGCATTGTGGTTGCCACACACCGAAACCTGAAAGAGGAGGTCAAAAAAGGGAAGTTCCGCGAAGATCTCTACTACAGACTCCTTGGGTTAACGATCGAACTGCCTCCACTGCGTAACAGGGATAATGACATCCTTATACTTGCAGGTTCGTTTATTACAAAATTCTGTGATGAGAATAAGATAGCTCACAAAAAGCTATCACCGGCATCACAGAGGAAGCTTGTGGATTATCTGTTCCCTGGAAATGTGAGGGAGCTGAAATCAGTTATTGAACTTGCTGTGACACTATCGGAGAATGAAGAGATTGTCCCTTCCGACATTATCATCGATTCGGATGATCCTCTTTCAGAGGTAGCCGGAGAACAGCTTACACTTCATGAGTATGAACTGAAAATCATAAAAGCCACCATTAAGAGAAACAATAACGATATACGTCTTGCTGCTGAAAAACTCGATATTGGAGTATCGACCATCTACCGTCTTCTAAAGGAAGAAAAGGAGTAGTTTTTCCCAAAATGAGAATATTTTTCCCGCTTTGAATAGTATCATAGCAGAAATTCTTATTCATTCCTCTCATAATCATCATTTTACGTTTTTAGTCATTCCCGGCATGTCATTTGATTTATAAGTGACAAATATAAAACGGAGGAATAAAAATGAAAAATGAAGAAACTGCCAGCGATAATACTGGTAATGGAGGAATGAGCGAAAATACACGAATACGTCTCGCTGCCAGGAATGCAAAAAACGAAGGAGTTCAGAAAGGTGCCCTGGTTTCAGGACTCATAGGCCTTATCGTACTTCTCATTGCCGTAATTACCGGATACTATCTCTATAAGGGTGCCAAGGAACGTCAGGTTGCCCTTATGGAAAATCAGGAAAAAATGTTTGCACAGCAGCTCACTTCACGTGATTCTGTAATAACTCAATGGATTACAAGTTTCGACGAGATTGAAAAGAATCTCAGCACCGTAAAAGAAAAAGAGAATGTAATAACAATCAAATCAGGCGAAGGTGAATTGTCGAAAAACAGGAAAGAGCAGATTCTCAGCGACATTGAATATATAAATACGCTTCTCGATCAGAACAAACAGAAAATAGCTTCACTGACTGCCCAGCTTAAAAAATCCGGCGGAACTATTAAAGTTCTTGAAACAAAAATAGCTGAACTGGAAGAGACCATGAAGCAGCGTGAAACTGAAATTGCTGACCTTAAAG